>CAZYWR010000284.1:0-7982 GCA_964651185.1 uncultured Polyangiales bacterium | reverse complement strand
ACGACCCCGCCCTTTCAGTCAGAACGTCTGTAAGAAGGCGAGGTCGGCGTCGTCTCGCTTACTCAGCGCCTCGGGCGGCAGTTCGGCCGCCCCCGGTGGATACACGGCGGGAAGATCCAGCAGGCGATCGGCGGCAAGATGGAAGCTGTGGAGGTCGATGACCTGCTCCAGGGAGGCCACGCGCGCGTGAACTCATCGGTCGCGTGACCTCGGTGGACCGACCTCGAGTGCTTCGCTTGGCTGCGCTTCTCGAAGGATGCTCAGGCGGGCTCTGCGAGGGCTTGTGATTCGGTCGTCGTTCGCGCGCGCTTGCGCCACACGCAGCGCGCCGCCCAACCGCCCGCCAGCAGCAAGAGCAAGAGCGCGACGGCATGGGCGCTTCGGTAGAATGCGGACTCAGGCGGGAATGCCAGGAAGCGCACCGGCTGCCATACCCACGAGCTCGCCACGCACGCGAGGAACAGGAAGATCGTCGCGCGGCGCGACGCACCCCACGCGAGCTCGAGGAAGCGCGCACAGCCGAGCGCCGCGAGCGGAAACAAGGGCTGGAACATGCGGCTCGTATCCGTTGCCAAGAGGCTCGTGAACAGCGCCCCCGACAGCAGGAATAGCGCGGGCCACGCGAGCAGTTGGGGCCCGACCCGCAGCGACGCGAGTCCGAGCGGCGCGAGCAGCCACAGCGTGTGCCAGGCGCTGAACGCATCGTAGACGAGCACAGCGATCGGGCGCGCGGGAAAGATCGCGAATGGGCCCTCATCGGGCGTCTCCTTGCTCGGACCGACCAGGACGCGCACGGCGACGTACACGCCGAGTGTCAGCGCCAGTGATGCCAGCGCGCGCAGCCATTGGCGCGTGCCGGCCCAGGCTGGCGCCACGAACACGCACGCCTCGCGCACGCCGATGCCCAGCGCCGCGGTGCATACGAAAAGCGGATAGCGGTGGCTGACCAGTGCGTCGAGGCAGAGCGTGGTGACGAGCAGGCTCGCCGCATCCGTGATGAACGGGTTCTGGTAGTTGTAGAGGTGTGTGCGAGTGCAGACGGCGATCGTCAGACCGGCTAGCGCGGCGACAGACCCAATTTGCAAGCGCTGCGCGATCCGCAGCACCAGCGCATAGCTGGCGGCCAGCGAGAACCACGAGATGGCGGCCAGCGCAGCGCTAGGCGCCAGCGGCAGGGCGCGCGCCAAGAGCGGCACCAGCACGCGATAGCGAAACGGAGCCTCGACGTCGACCCCACCGCGCACCAGGTCCGCGTAGAGCAGCGCGTCTCCATACAGCGCTGGCCCGCCGAGCTGTCCGCGCGTCGGCACGTAGGCGATGCACAGGGCGACCAGCGCGCAGGCGACGGCGATCGAGCGAACTGGGAGCACCGAGCGAACCTCTCGTAGCTGAGCGCCGGCGGCGCAAAGTTGCGCGATCGCCATCGAGTCCAATGCGGCTCGCATTGTGGACTGACGACATGGACACCGCACGGCGGAAAGCGCTGCGACCGACTACGGTGCGTGCGCGCCTCGACTGACGCGCGTGGGGATCGGGTGTGATTCAGCGGCCGCCGCGCGCGGCGCCTGGTCGAGCTCCCTGGCATTGGGCGGCTTTCGTACCAGCACCGTACTTGGTTCGATCACCCCGCGACTCGAGATTGCCGAAGCCCGAAACCGGCTGAGTCAGCGACACCAAGTCGGGCTCAGCACCCCGGCACATCTCCGAGCGCACAGGGAACGCACAGCTCCCCGCTCTCGCAGCTGCCTCGCGACAGGAGTTTTTGCACCCAGTTCTGAGTGTCCACCAGACACCGTGGCAAGCACTTGCCGCGCCCCGCCTCGACCAGGCCCAGCACGTTCATTTTGCAGCTGTTGAACGGGTTTTGCGCCTTGCTCGGGTCTGCGACAACGTCTTTCGGGGCACACAGCCAGCCGGCGCCATAGGTGTCGGCACAGCGGTCCGGCGGCAGGTGCGTCGCGGCAGCGCCGGCCAGCGAGCTCGGAATGCATAAGCCGCTGGTCCCGCAGCAAGCGGTGTCGAAACGCTCGGGCGGCTCGCGCGGGGCGTCGCCGTGTAGGGTACAGGCGCCAGTCGCGCTGGCGTCGATGGGGTTGAAGCAGGGCGCGCAAAGCTCGCCGCTCGCGCAGGTATCGCGGGGCAGCGCGTCGCGATGGGCGACCGCGGACAAGAGACACGCCGGAAGACAGCGCCCCTCTGCGTCAGCCAGCGAGCGGCAGCTCGGAGGCTCGGAAGATGGGTCCGCAAAGGCGCGCGGGACGCAGAGCGCGTCTTCGGCGCTGCACTGGTCTCGAGTGAGCAGCTTTTCATCCGCGTCGTTCACCAAATCGCGCGCCACGCAGGCGCCGAGCCCGCCACAACAGTCCTGGAACACCAGCGCCGCGCGCTTGGGCGCGTCGCCGTGGATGCGGCAGGCCTGCGTCTCGCGACCGCTGAACGGGTCGGTGCACGGCACGCACGCTTCGCCGGCGCCGCAGCCAGCGCTCGGCAGCTCTCGCGCCACAGCGCCCAGCGCGCGCAAACAGGTAGGCAAGCAGCGGCCTTCGGCTCCCGCCAGCGAACTGCATCCCGCGGGCTGGGCGCTTGGCTCGGCCAACATCGAAGGGACGCAGAGCTGGCCTGGATCAGCGCAGGAGTCGGGACCCAGGAGAGCTTGTTGATCGGCGGCGACCGATGCAGGCGGTACGCAGACCCCCGCGCCGCCGCAGCAACTGGCGAAGAGCCGCGCCGGCTCGCTCGGGCCTGGATCACAGAGCAGCTTGCAAGCCCCGGTATCCTGGCCGCTGACTGGATCGAAGCAAGGCACACAGCGCTCGTAAGGGCCGCAGCGGTCACGCGGCAAAACGCTACTGCCTGTGGCGACCTCGGGTAGACACTCGCTGAGACAGCGACCTTCCGCGTCGTGGAGGGACCGGCACGACTCGGGCGTGAACGCTCCCAGGGTCGCGATGATAGGGTCCGGAACGCACAGATCGCTCTGATCGCACGGCGCGAGTCGCGCAGCTGCCGAGGGCGCGCTCGCCTCGACGAACGAACGCGGCACGCAATGCGCGCCTCCGGCGCAACCCGGACACGATGCCAGCGCTTCGGGCGGAAACGGCGCCTGCGCTGGATGGCCGCAGCCCGTCAGCGCTGCGTCGCTCGTGTCCGCGGCGGCGACGGATGCGTCGGGCTCAACGGGAGCCATCATCGCGTCGCCGGGCTCGCGGTGGACAGCGGCGTCTTCCAGAGTTGCCGCCGCGGATGCGTCCGCCGGCTCGGCCGGAAGCCGGGCCGACGTGGGATGACTCGTGTTGTCGCACGCCACGAGCAGCGCGGCTCCCACGAAACCAACTTGAGCAATGCGAGAATGCAGCATTGCGTAACCTCGCTGATGAATGGCGCGGAGCTGTGCATCTGTCGTGCCGGGACATCGGCGGCTGCGCTCGACGTACCCACCGAGATTCCCTTACGCTCACCCGCCGACGCATAGCGCAAACGCGGCGCCCTGCGGATCATCGCACACCGCGACCCGTGCACCGCTCGGCAGCGTAATCGGGCCGATGACCAAACCGCCCGCAGCGCGCACCCTCGCGAGCGCCGGGTCGAGCGAGGGCACACGAAAGTGGAAAAGCCAGTGCGGATGGACGCCCGCGCGGCCCGCAATGTCGATGAAGCCCCCGACGGGCGCTGCGCCGCTCTGCCAGGTGAACGGGTGGAAGCGCCCGTGTCGGCCGAGATCGAGCGGCGCCTTGAACTCCCAGCCAAACATCGCTCCGTAGTTGGCCTTCGCGCGCTCGACGTCCGCCGTGTTCAGCGCGTACCAAGCCACGTCCACGCCCGAACGCGCGGCGCGCGTCCGTGCCTCCGCCGACCCACCCGCGGGCGGCTTGGCCAGCGCGACGACCGCGCCGCCTGGATCGCGCATGACGGATGCTTCGAGACCTTCGGCGTCGATCCACTTCGGACCGAGCGACATCGCGCCCCGCCGCGCGAACTCGTCAGAAGCCGCGGCCACGTCGGCGACCTGCAAGAAGCCGAGCCAATGCGGCGGCGCCCCGCGCGCGACCGCTCGCTCATGGAGCTTCACGATCTGACACCCACCCTCACCGAGCACCGACCGATAAAACGCGTGCGCAGCCTCTACGTCGGTTGTGCGAAGCACGACTTGAAAGAACCGATTCATCTCGGTGCACCGTTCATGGGCTCAGCGTTGCCCGTACCATGGCGCCCGTCTCCGGGCCCGCCTGCACCATCACGCCGCCTTCACGCGCCCAGACGCCCGAACGGCCCGCGGCCTCGCAGTAGCCCTCGCCAGTCGCGCCCGCGAAGCTGGCGCCTCCATCTCGTAACCGCTCAGCGAGAGCTCGGGAAATACCGCGACGCGCGCGTCCGCTGCGCGCACCGCGTCCGCGTGACGGAGCGCGTTACCCTCCACGTCGAAGGAGACGCATAGCGGCTGGGCGACGGCGATCGTGAGGGGCTCCCGCATGGCGCGCACCATCCCGCGCTCAGAAGATCTCGAACAGCCCCGCGGCGCCCATGCCTCCGCCGACGCACATCGTCACGACGCCGTACTTCGCGCCGCGGCGCTTGCCTTCGAGCAGCACGTGCGCGGTCATGCGCGCGCCCGACATACCGTAAGGGTGGCCGATCGAGATCGCGCCGCCCGAGACGTTCAAGCGCTCGTTGGGGATGCCGAGCTTGTCGCGACAGTAAAGCACCTGACTCGCGAACGCTTCGTTCAGCTCCCAGATGCCGATGTCGTCCATCTTGAGCCCGGTCGCCTTGAGCAGCTTCGGCACCGCGAAGACCGGCCCGATGCCCATCTCGGCCGGATCGCAGCCCGCGACCATCATCCCGCGATAGGCGCCGAGCGCCTTGAGCCCGCGGCGCTCTGCCTCTTTCGCTTCCATCAACACCACGGCCGCCGCACCGTCCGACAGCTGCGAGGCGTTGCCCGCCGTGATGAAGCGGCCCTCCTTCACGCGCTGCCCGTCCTTGAACACGGGCTTGAGCGCCTGCAAATCCGCGAGCGTCGTCTGCGGGCGGTTGCCCTCGTCGAGCTCGAGCCGCACTTCCTTCGTCGA
The DNA here is from genome assembly GCA_964651185.1 of uncultured Polyangiales bacterium. Taxonomy (GTDB): domain Bacteria; phylum Myxococcota_A; class Polyangia; order Polyangiales; family DASUME01; genus DASUME01. The sequence continues at coordinate 2,913 of CAZYWR010000284.1, read as the reverse complement.
GGTCGCGCCGGTCGCCTTGTCGGTCACGACCATCACCGAGCGCAGCGGCGCGATCTCCGCGGCGAAGCGCCCTTCGCGCTGCGCCTGCGCCGTACGCTGTTGCGACTGCAACGCGTACTCATCTTGGGCTTCGCGGCTGATCTGGTATTTGTCGGCGACGATCTCGGCGGTCTCGATCATGGTCATGTAGAGCTGCGGGATGCGCTCCTTCAGCTCGGGATCGGCGCCGCGAAAGCGGTTGATCTTGTCGTTCTGCACGAGCGAGATCGACTCGAGCCCGCCGCCCACCGCGCAGGTCATGCCGTCGTGCACGATCTGCTTGGCCGCGGTCGCGATCGCCATCAATCCGGACGAGCACTGGCGATCGATCGACATGCCGGGGACCGTCACCGGCAAGCCCGCGCGCAGCGCCGACTGACGCGCGATGTTGCTGCCCGTCGATCCTTGCTGCAGCGCGCAGCCCATCACCACGTCTTCCACCTCTGCCGCGTCGACGCCGGCGCGCTTGACCGCCTCGGCGATCACGTGGCCTCCGAGCGCCTGGGCCTGGGTGTCGTTGAAAGCGCCCTTGTGGGCCTTGCCGATGGGCGTACGGGCGACGGCGACGATCACTGCTTCACGCATGGAACCTCCTCGAGCTCGACGTTTACTTCAGATAGCGCGCGCTGGCTCTTGAAACCCGTCCTGGCGAAACGTCAACACCAGCGTATCGCGATGGCCGCTCGGCCCGGCTTCACCTGGGAGCGGCTGAATCGGCGTCGACTCGTGAATGACGCGCGCGTCGTCGAGCAGCAGCGCCGACCAAGGTTCGCGCAGCGTGAAGCGCTGCCCGGTCGGTCCGTCGGCCGCGAACACGCGCGTCTCGCCGCCGCGAATGCGCTCGCGCGCGATCAAGAACAGCGCCACGAAATCGACGCCGTCGCGGTGCGCGCCCTCCGGCGTGGGGCGGCCGATGCCTTCGCCGGTATCGATGCGAAACTGATGCGCCTCGACGAACCAACGCGCGGCCGGGCAGAGCGCGCTGAACGAGCGACCGAAGCCGGCGAGCAGCCCCGACCACAGCGCGGAGTCGACCACGGCGGCGTGCATCGGCTCGAAGCGACGCTCCATGCCGCCATGGAGCGCGTTGTATTCAAGGGACTGGTAGTGCGCACGGTAAGGCACGAGCTGACAACGCGGGCCCTCGACGATGAAGGAGGCGTGCCGCCGCCGCCGGTAATGGCCGCCGTCTCGCAGGTAAGGATCGACGGGCATGTCTTCCCAATCGGCCGTCAGCACGCGTAGCGCATCCTCCGACGCGCTTGCGATGCGAGCCACCGTGGCGGCGTCCACCACGGCGAAGCCTGTGCGCTGCAAGCTTTGCGGCAACGCCTCGAGCGCCGTGAGGGGCGGCGCGAACTCAGCCAACATCGCGGGAGCATAGCGCGCACGGTCTGCGATGGGCGCCGTTGACCCGTTTTGCCGGGGAATGCCTACTATCGGTGTTCGCCCCTTCGCGCGGAGGATCGTGTGATCGAGCCTACAGGACGTGCGGCGCTGCCTCTGGTTTGGATGCTCGCGATCGGCTGCAGCACCGGAGACCGCGCGACAGCGCCGGGCGCGGACGACAGCTCGGCGGACCCTGTCGCCGACGGAGGCCACACGGGCAGAGAGGCAGGCGCTGGGAGCACGGACGCCGCTTCGACGACGCGCGGCGACGGCGCTGCGCGGAACGACGGCGGGTCCAGCGATGCGCACATCGCGGCGGGTTCTTGCGACCCTGGTACGACCGCCATCCCATGGGCGAGCGACTGCCCGACCGCCCCGCCGGCCCACTGCACCGCGGGCGCCTGGCAAGCGGGCGGCCCGGACCCGGACCACGCCAACTTCAAGCTGCTCTCCGAGTCCGCGCACTTCGCGGTGTACTCCGACGAGAACCCGAGCGGCGCCCAAGCCGCGGTCGATCATCTCGAGCTCGTCTGGCAAACGTACTTCGGCTCGCCGATCTACATGCGCGAGCCGCTGTGCGACTCCGCGACCAAGACCAAAGCCAGCATTCACGTCCACTCCGATTGGGGCCTCACCGGCGGCTCGTGGGCACCCGGACGCATGGGCATGTGGATCGGCACGGGCGGACTGATGGACCATTGGGGTCTGGCGCACGAGTTCACGCACGGCGTGCAGGCGGTCGAGGGCGGCCTGAACTGCGGGGGCGACGCCAACTACTGCGGCTGGATCCACGAGAGCCACGCCAACTTCATGGCCCATCAGCTCGCTGAATATCGCGCGAACGAACATTGTTCGGAGATGCTCGTCAACGCGCCCCATCTGTATCTCGGGTCTACGCGCGACCGCTACTGCAACTGGCAGTTCATGGAGTACTTGAAAGACAAGCTCTGCTTCAGCGCCGTCAACGCGATCTGGACATCCTCGCCCGCGAGCAACGACCCCCTCACGAACATCATGAAAGCACAGAACTGGACGATCAGTCAGGCGAACGACTTCTTCGGCGAGTGGGCGATGCACAACGTCACCTGGGACTACAAAGACCCCGCGCCGATCGTCAGCGGCAAAGGCGGCGACACCGATCCCGGGACGGCATTTCGCAGCAGCTACGGCGCGATCACAGACACCTCGAACAGCGAGCGGCGGCTCCGGCTCGCGCGCCTCGATCCGCTCGACGCAGACGCCGCGAACAATCGCCGCTTCGTCTCCCCTTACTTCTGGGCGCCCCAGCGCTACGGCTACAACATCGTCCGCCTCTATCCGGACGCGGGCGCGACCAGCGTCACGGTCACGTTTCGCGGCGTGACCCAAGCGGGCGCCGACTCTGACTGGCGCTGGGGTCTGGTGGCGACCGACTCCGCCCTGAGCAAGTCTCGCTACAGCGCGCTGCAAAGCGGCGCAGATGCGCAGCTCACGTTCTGCGTGAAC
>CAZYWR010000283.1:0-6271 GCA_964651185.1 uncultured Polyangiales bacterium | reverse complement strand
CGAGGAGCCGCCGCCCGAGCTCGAGAACATGATCACGCTCTATTTCAACGTCGGCAAGCGTGACGGACTCGAGGCCAAAGATCTCGCGACCCTGCTCACGACTGCGTGCGAGCTCGGCAGCGAAGACATCGGGCGCGTGCGCGTCAAAGAGCGCCACACCTTCGTGGGCGTACCGAGCGAGCGCGCGGACGCGATCATCACCTCGCTCGAAGGGCAGTTGATCCGCAGCCGCGCGCTGCACGTAGAGCGCGCGCGCACATGACGCGCGCGGCCGCGCTGCTCGGGCTGCTGCTCGTCGTCGGTTGCGATGAGGCTGCGCCGGAGCGCCGGGCGCAGGGGATTTCCCCGGTTGAAGCGCGCTCACGCAGCGCACAAGCTCCTGCGCCGCCGCCACCGGCGACCGCGCCGCGCTCGCAGTTGCCGAGCCCGTTTCGAGCACCAGAGCTCGCCGGCGCAAGCACGCAAACGCCGGGCGGCTCGTGGCCCGGGTCGCTCGCAGGGCCGGGAAGCGGCGCCGACGCATCGGCCCTCGGCACGGCCAGCGTTGCGAGCGCCGAAGGCGCAGGCGCCCAAGACGCGGGACGGCCGCGCGACTTGGCGGGCGAGCTGCGCGCGTTGCTCGAGCCGGTGCCTTCGTGCCTCGACGCCGCGGCCGTGGCGGCGGCGGGAGGCCGGGTGACGGTCACGGTCGTCGTGCATTTGGTGTCCAGCGGACGCGTGTCGCGCGCCACCGCCACGGCACCCGGTCAGCCCAGCTCCGCCCTGCATTGTCTGGAGCAGCGGGTCGCTCGCAGCGCCCTGCGCGGCCCGATCCCAGAAGCACCGCGCGAGGTGAGCGTGACGATCCCGATCGAAGGCGTCACCCAGCCGGCCTCGCACTGACCCCTATTGAGGTCATCGCTGCGCCCCCTCCCCGCTGGCCCTTTACGACCGGAGCCGCCCGAGAGTACCCTCGGCGACCGCATGAGTTCGCAGGTCGAGAGAGCCCCGAGCGCGGGCAGCCCAGAGGTCATCGCCGGTCGCTTCGAAATCCGCGGGTTCCTATTCGAGGACGGCTTCGGAGAGGTACTCGACGGCTTCGATCGCAAGACGCAAAAGGCCATCACCCTCCGCAAGCTGCGTCAAGACGCGGTGGTCGCCAAGGTACGCGCGGAGCTGCGCGCGCTCGGCAGCTTCAACCACCCAAACGTCGTCGCCGGCTTCGGCGTAGTGGCTTCGGCGCACGATGCCCTGCTCGTGCAAGGGCCGCTGGCGGGCCAGCACCTCGCCCAATACATGGCCGCACGGCGCGAGGGCGGACGGCCGGTCAGCCTGCGCGGCGCCTACAACGTGGTCGCGCACGTGTGCAACGCGCTCACCGCCTTGCACGCATATGGGCCGCACGGCGCGGTGCGGCCGGGCGCAGTCTGGATCGGCGACGCCGGACGCGTCCAGCTGGCCGACTTCGTGATCGCCCGCGCCCATCTGCTCGGACTCGGGCCCGGAGCGCTCACGACCCTGCCCGAAGCCGAGGTCGCGTATCTGGCGCCGGAGCTCAAGGCCGGGCAACCGCCTGTCCCCGCGAGCGACGTGTTCGGGCTCGGCGCGCTGCTCTACGTCCTTTTGACCTGCCGCTCGCCACAGGACGCGTTCGTACCTCCCTCGCAAGCACATCCGGAGGCGACCCCGGCCGTCGACGCCGAGCTGATGCGCGCGTTGGCCGCGGATCCGCGCGCGCGCCATGCGAGCGCGGATGCCTTCCGCGCCGCGCTGCTCGGGCTGCTCGGCAACGCCGCCCCCGAGACCGCGGACGACTTCGGGGTCGAGGTCGAAGTGGAAGTGAACCTGGCGTCGCTCCCACCGTCGCACCAACCCGGCCGGCGCAGCACGGGCGAGATCTCCGTCGAGATCCCGCCTGCGCCGCGCCTCCCGCAGATCCCCGCGCAAGCCCCCGAAGCGGGCACCCGCGTGTCGCTCGAGCAGCCGTTTCGGCCCTCCTCGATCGAGGTGGACGCCAGCGAGCTCGACGCCGCGCGCGAACGCCGATCCTTGGGCGAGGTCGATCTCAAAGACGTGCTGGCCAAGATCACCGAGGACGACGCGCCCCGCTGGATGGTGGTCAAGAACGGCATGGACCACGGCCCGTTTTCGGGCCGGCAGCTGGTCAACATGATCGTGCAGGGCGAGGCGCTGCGCGATCACGAGCTCTTGAACAGCGACACCGGCCGGCGCGGCACGCTCGGCGAGTTCCCGGAGTTTCAAGACTTCCTCGCGCAGTACGAGCTGCGGCGCGCCGAAGCCGAGCGTGCGCACGCGCTGACCAAAGCAGAGAGCCGCGAGAAGCGCTCGACGGTATTCAAGCTCGGCGTGGGCATCGGCGCGGTCGCGCTGATCGCGCTGGCGGGCGGCATTTACGCGCTGAGCCGATCGGGCGCGGGCGGCGGCTCGCGCGCGGACGGCGATCTCGAGATGTACAAGCGCGGCGAGATCGAGGTGTCGGGCTCCGCCGGCATCCTGCCCGCGCCGAAGCCGGGCGCGCGCCGCTCGGGCAAGAGCAGCGGCGGCAGCGGCTCGGGCCTGAGTTACGAAGACGCGATGATGCAGGCGGTCGACCTCGGCAGCAGCGCGACCGGCGGCGGCGAGCAGCAGCTGAGCGCGGCGACCGTCGCGGGCGTCATGAACAACCACCTGAACCAGCTCTACGGCGCGTGCGTGCGCGGCAACCCCGGCAAAATCAAGGTCGACATCGCCATCGCCGGCAGCGGTCAGGTGATCGGCGTGTCGGTCGACGGCGGCGAGGGTGGACTGCAGCGCTGCGTCGCCGATCAAGTGCGCAAGATCCACTTTCCCTCTTTCTCGGCTCCGCGCATGGGAGCGCGCTACAGCTTCGGCTCATGAAGCGCGCCGGCCGCGCGGCGCTGTGGTCGGCGCAAGTGTGGCTCGCCTGTGCGCCCGCGCGCGCGCTGCCGCTCCCCGACGCGCAGTGTGGCGAAGCGCGCGCGAGCTGGCTGCTGCGCTTGGCGCCCAGCCACGAGGCGCGCCTGCGCGCGCGCACGCGTGACCTGGAGCAGCGCCTCGCGCGTTCCCTGCGCGAGCTGCCCGAGGTGCGCGACGCGCAGGTGCAGATCACGGTTCCCGATGCGGCGGAGCTGCCGCTCGATGAGCCGCTGCCAGCGCCGTCCGCGAGCCTAGTGCTGGTCGTGCAAGGCCGAGCGCCGACGGGCGACGAGTTGTGGCAGCTCGCGCGCGCCGTGGTCCCCGAGCTCACGCCGGAACACCTGGCGCTGGTCGTGCGCCAGAGCGCTCCTGCGCGGCCGGCGTCGAGGCCCTTGGTGTCTGTCGGACCGTTTCGCGTCGCGGCCGAATCAGCAGCGGCCCTTCGCCTTGCACTCGCGCTCTCATTCGGCGCGAATGCGCTGCTTGCAGGTCTGTGGCTCACGCGCTCGAGCCGAGCTGTGGTCGCGCGCACGCTGGCGCGGTGGGCTGCCAAACGTGCGCCATGAAAATGGCCGAAACAGAGTCGAGCCGCTTGCAATTGTCGCGGGCAGGCATCCAAATGCATGCTCTGGGGCATGCGTCTGTCTTTCCGTCCAGGTCCTCGGTCCGTGCGACTTCGCCCGAAAAACTACAGTGGTTTCGGAGATTTGCTATACTCGGCCCGTTTGACACGCAGCGCCCTGAACGATAGCTTTGTCAGACAGCCGGCAAGCCAGCCAGCGTGCGCAGAGTCCCTGCGCGCCCGGCCAGCGTGCTGCGCGACGGAGATCGGGGATGCACGGAGCACCTATGGAAGACCGTAAGGAGTCCTCGGTCCTCTTCAACCTCAAGGAGCTGATGAACCTTGAGGAGGACCGCATCAAAGCGGAGGAGGACCAGAAGAAGAAGGCCGCCGAAGAGGCGCGTCGCCGTGAGGAAGAGGCGCGCCGCGCCGCCGAAGAGGCAGAGCGCGAGCGCGTGCGTGCGGCGGAAGAAGAGCGGCTCGCCGCCGAGCGGCGCGTGCGCGAAGAAGAGGCCCGTCGTCTGGGCATCATCGAGGCCGAAAAGGAGCGCGCCCGGCTGGAAGCGGAGGCGCGCGCCCGCCAAGAAGAGCAGGAGCGCATGCTCGCGCACCAGCGCGAGCTCGAGCGCATCCAAGCCGAGAAGAGCAAGGGCGTCTCGCCCGCGGTGATCGTCGGGCTCTTGGCGCTCGTCGCCGCCGCCGGTGCGGGCGCCTACTTCGGCGTGATCAAGCCGGAGAAGGAGCGCATGGCGCAAGAGAAGGCGGCCTCCGACCGGCTCGCGGCCGAGCGCGCCGCCGAGGCGGAGCGCATGGCGCAGGAGAAGGAGCTCGCGCTCAAGCGTGCCGAAGAAGAGGCGTCACGTCGCGCCGCTGTGGCTGCTGCCGAGGCCGAAGAGCGCGCCAAGGCGGCCGTTTCGGAAGCTCGCCGTGCTGCAGCCGCGTCGGCTGCCGACGAAGGCGGCGACGAGAGCTCGGGCGGCCACCGTTCGCATCGGGGCAAGTCGAGTCACGCCAAAGCCAGCAGGCCCTCGGGCGGCGGCGGCGGCGGCGGAAGATCGTCGGGCGGCGGAGGGTGCGATCCGAACGACCCGTTGTGCGGCCTCTGAGGTCCGCGCGCGCAGTCGGTTCAGCGCATCGGTCAGCTCGCGTCGCATCCAGCACCGGCAGGTCGGCCGGAAGAGGCGCGCGCTGTTTCGCTCGGCGGCGTGCGCCTGACTCGGTGCGCGCGCAAGCTGAACGCGATCCGGCGCGCGAGCGCGCACGCGGCGCGACATGAAGCGCCTCTTGCTCGGTCCGCGCAGCGTCAGCGAGGCGCTGCGCGCCAACGCAGCGGAGCTGTCGGTCGTGTACGTCGGTGAAGAGGCGCGCCGTGAGCTCGCGGAGCTGGCCGCTCGCGCGCGCGAACGCGGGGTCGCGGTCGAGCCCCGCAGCGCCGGCGAGCTCGACGCGCTCGCGCGCGGCGAGCGCCACCAGGGCGTGGTCGCGATCGCAGGCGGCTACCCGTACCTGAGCCTCGATGAGCTGCGCGCGAAGCTGCCGGCGCGCGCGCTCTTGGTGGCGCTCGACGAGATCACGGATCCTCACAACTTCGGCGCGATCGTGCGGAGCGCCGTCGCGTTCGGCGCGCACGGGGTGATCACGCTCAAGCAGCGCGCCGCGCCGGTCACGCCTGTCGTGGTGCGCGCGTCGGCGGGCGCGACCGAGCACGCGCGCATCGCCCGCGTCACCAACCTCGCGCAGACCCTGAGCGCGCTCGCCGAGAGCGGGTTCGAAGTGATCGGGCTCGCCGCTGAAGGCGCGCGCGAGTTGCCCGCGCTCGCGCCTGCGCACAGCTCGCGGGTGCTCGTGATCGGCTCCGAGGGGCGCGGCCTGCGCCGGCTGGTGCGCGAGCGCTGCAGCGAGCTCGTGCGCATCCCGATGGCCGGTCCGATCGCGTCGCTCAACGCCTCGGTCGCAGCCGCTGTCGCACTCTATGCGCTAACCTGCGAACGCGGCGCGTAGACGGCGAGCTCCCCGTACGCTTTGCATCCGTCACGGGCTTCCGAACCACGGTGTGCGCGATCCCGAAGTGCTTCTGCTGCGCGCGGCGCCTGCGATACGATCGACGGCGCGGCGCCTCCGCATACTCGGGCGCGCAGCCTAGGGGGCGATGCAGTTCGACAGACTCTTTCAGCTGCTCGCGCGCGAAGATGTGAAGGAGCTCGCGCTGCAGACGGACCGTCCGCCTTGCGCGCTGATCGGCGACAACTACGTGCCCGTGCTCGGCCGCAGCTTCGGCGAGGACGAGGTCATTCGCGCGCTGGTGGAAGCGGGCGGGCGACTCGAGGTGGTCGCGCTGGTGCAAGGACCGCGGCGCTGGCAGTTCGATCACCCGGTGCTCGGTCCCATCCGCGTGTCCGCGGGCTATCACGGACCGCTGCTCCAGGGGCGCTTGCGCCTCCTCGATCCCGCGCAGACCGTGCCCGACCGCGCGGGCGCCGCGCGCCTGGACCCGTTCGGGCCGCTCACCAAGAACCTCGACGGACAGCTCCCCGAAGCCCCGGAAAGAATCAGGCCCGGACAGCCCGAGACCCGATCGGCGAAAGGCAGCGCCGAAGGACCAGCCCGAACGCCGCTCGCGGACGCCAAAGCAAAAAGCTCGTTAGGCGAAGCGAAAGCCAAGGCGCAACCTGACCTCGCGCCAGCGCTCGAGCTCGAGCTGAAGGCGCCCGAGCCGCCCCCCGTCGTCGAGGAGCCCGCGAGCCTCGGCAACACACCGGAAGAGATCTTCGAGGCGCTCTTGCGGCTCGCCCG
>CAZYWR010000282.1:0-5765 GCA_964651185.1 uncultured Polyangiales bacterium | reverse complement strand
CTCGATCCGCAGGACGCCAAGGCGCTCTACCGCGCAGCGTTGACGGCGTTTGCGCTCGACGATCGCGAGCGCGCACGACGCGCGGTGGGCGCGCTGCGTTCGCACGGCTCCGAGCTCTCCAGCGCACAGCTCGGTCGCTTGCTCGCCCTTCAGGCCGCGCTCGCGCGCTGAAGACTCGTCTTCGAGAGACGACAAGACAGCAGGCTATCTTACTCGGTCTCGCTCTGAATGTAGAAGCCCGTGGCATGGTAGAGCTCGTTGGCGCTACTGGTCCCGGTGGCGAGCTGAAACGTGGAGGTGCTGGAGTCCCCGTCGAGGTCGCCGGTAGCCGTGAGCAGATGCGCGGGCGTGTCTGCGGCCGTGCTGCAGCCTGGTGTACCTCCAGTCATCGTGTACTTGTAGTAACGGGTCGCGAGCTGGAACCCGATCCCGTTGCTCGCTGAGAAACCGCCGCCGAGCGAGCTCCCGCTCTGCTTTTGAGCGTTCGGCGTAATGCTATCCGTGCCATCACTCGGGATACAGTGCAGCTGCATGCTCGCCGAGATCCCTGAAGCCGCGCGCTCGCGCAGATAGTAAGACGCGGCCGCGTCGAACATCTTGGAGAGGTTCTCGGTGGCCTCGACCGTCTTGGCTCGACGCACGTACGTGACGAAGGCCGGGATGGCGATGGCCGCCAAGACTCCGAGGATCGCCACCACGATCATCAGCTCGATCAGCGTGAAGCCAAACGTCCTATTTAGCCTGCGCATCGCGTTGTCTCCCGCGGCGAGCCGCGATTTCCGCGGCATAGATCGCGGACTGCGTCCGAAAATGGAATGGCTCCCGCAGCACCAGCCCGGGAGCCATTCACCGTTGAGCCACGAGCTTTGCGAACTTATTCGGTCTCGTTCTGGATGTAGAAGCCGGTGGCGTGATAGAGCTCGTTGTCGGTGCTCGAGCCGGTTGCCAACGAGAACGTCGACTGGGTGGTGTCGTTGTCGAGGTTGCCGGTCGCGGTAAGCGTGTGGCCGGTGGAGCTCGGCGCAGTACCGCATTTGGCGGTGCCGCCCGTCATCGAGTACTTGTAGTAGTGATTCTGCAGCTGGAACCCGATGCCGGTGTCCATCGCGAAGCCGCCGCCCATGGTTCCGGTCTGCTTCTGATCGCTCGGCGTGATGCTATCCGTACCTTCGTTGGGGATGCAGTGCACCTGGAATGTCGCCGAGAGCCCTGAGCCCGCGCGTTCGCGCGCGTAGTACGAGGCGGCGGAGTCGAACATCTTGGAGAGGTTCTCGGTGGCCTCGACCGTCTTGGAGCGACGCACGTAGGTGACGAACGCCGGGATGGCGATCGCCGCCAGGATGCCGAGGATCGCGACCACGATCATCAGCTCGATCAGCGTGAAACCGGACTTCTTGTTCAACAGCTTGCGCATCGTCTTCTCCTCGGCGGTGGCCCCGCCATACGTGCCGCTCTCAAAGCCGGCGCGGCCGCCGGGTGTTCCGTCGTCGCGCCGAGCTGTTGCAACTCGCGCGCCACCCTAAGTGTCCGTTTGACCCGGGGTTCCTGCGATCCGGCTCGCAGGCTTGGGCACGTGACCGCCGCGTTTCGTCGCTTATGCGATGGGGAGGCGCCGCAAATTGTCAGACGACATGGATGCAGACTGTCTGATCGCAGCGCGCTCTTACTACATCGCTTCGTCGTGGCCGAAGAGCTCGCCCACCGCAATCTCCATTGCGGCGAACGGCTCGGCGCGCACAGTCTCGCCCGTCGTGGACGTGAGGGCCACGAGATAACCGGCCTGTTCATGACGGAGAACGGAGAGCCGCTCGCTGGGCGCCTGGCTACTCCCAGCCGGCGGCCTTGTCGATGTACAGGCCCTGGCCGTGGCTGTAGCTCTCGAAGATCACGGTGGTGCCGTCCGCGTCGAGGTCGCCCTTGGCGCGTGACACGAACCAGAAGTCGGAGCCCGTGTAGCCGAGCGCACTGGTAAAGCCTCTCTGGTCCGGCGTGTTGCTCGTGCCAGGGAGGCCAGCCACCGTCACGTAGCGGAACAGCACCTGGCGGCCGGGCGGGACCGAGCCGAGCTGCAGCCAGCGCTGGCCGATCGTGCCCGTGTCCAACCAGGTGTCCGGTTTATCGTTCGGCGTGCTGGTCGGCCACCACGCTTCCGGCGTCTGCGACACGTCGCAGTACTGGCCGAAGTCTGCGCGATAGGACTCTTGGTGCGACTTGATGTCTGCGAGAAAGCCCACCGCCTCCGCGGTCTTCGATCGATAGACGTAGCTGATGTAACGAGGGATCGCGATCACGGCCAGGATGCCGAGGATGGCGACCACCATCATGAGCTCGATCAGCGTAAAGCCCGAAGCGCGGCTGCGCGCTCTGTACTGCATGACCGTCCCATTGTGCCCGGGCAGACCTCGCGCTTCAACATCTGCATGCGCGCATGCTCGCATGCTAACGATGTGCTTTACGCGCATCTGCGCGGCACGACATACCTCGTCTTACGCATCGTCTGCTTCGTCGCCTGCGAGGGCGCCGAGTTCGTCGCCGAGCCCGTACTTGGCGAGGCGATAGCGGAGCGAGCGCAGGCTCATGCACAACAACTTCGCAGCATGGGTGCGATTGCCACCCGTGCGCTCGAGCGCTTGTACCAGCATGCTGCGCTCGAGCTCGCCCAGCCGCTGGTCGAGGTCCATTCCGTCGGGCGGCAGCACCTCTGGCTGCTTCGCGGGCACGGGCGCGCTCTCGTCGCCCATGCCGCCCTGCAGATCGCTGCGCACCACGTACGGTTCGCTGGCCAGCGCCACTGCGCGCTCCACCACGTTTTCGAGCTCGCGCACGTTGCCGGGGAAGGGCTGCTGCACGATCCATTGCAGCGCTTCGGGGGAGAAGCTCAGGCGCTTACCCTCGAGCGCCGAGTGCTTCTGTAGAAAGTGCGCAGCCAGCATCGGGATGTCCTCTACGCGCTCGCGCAAGGGCGGCAGCTGGATGCGGATCACATTCAGGCGATAGAACAAATCCTGGCGAAAGTTGCCCTCGCGCACGGCCTGCTCCACCTCGCGGTTGGTCGCGGCGACGACGCGTACATCCACCTCGATCTCCTGCTGCCCTCCGACCGGACGCACCTTACGATCCTGCAGCACACGCAGGAGCTTCACCTGGAGCGGCGGAGGCAGCTCGCCGATCTCGTCGAGGAACAGCGTCCCGCCTTGCGCCGCGCGGATCAGGCCGTCCTTGCGTGACGTCGCGCCCGTAAAGGCGCCTTTTTCATGGCCGAACAGCTCGCTCTCCATCAGGTTCTCAGGCAGCGCTCCGCAGTTCACGGTCACGAAGGGAAAAGCCGCGCGGTCGCCCGTCTGATGGAGAGCGCGCGCGACCATCTCCTTGCCGGTGCCGCTCTCACCCGTGACCAATACGCTCGAGCGGCCGCTGGCGACGCGCCGCACGAGCTCCATGATCGCGCGCATGCGCGGCCCTTTGCCGATCAGATCGCCGAGCCGGAACGCGCCCTGCACCTGCGCGCGCAGCGCCCGGTTTTCTTGCACGATCGAGCTCTTCTCGAGCGCCTTCTCGATCTGCGCCAGGAGCTCCGTGTTCTTGAACGGCTTCTGGATGTAGTCGTAAGCGCCGAGACGCATCGCCTCGACGGCTTGTTCGGTGCTGGCGAAGGCCGTGATCATGATCACCTGCAGCGCTTCATCACAGCGCTTGGCGGCTTCGAGCACCTGCATGCCGGAGCCGTCGGGCATGGCTAGGTCGGTGATCACGAGCTCGCAAGGCGGCGCGCCGGAGAGCCGCGCGATCGCCTCCTGGCAGCTGCCGACCGCTTGCACCTCATAGCCGGCGCGGCGCAGCAGCACCTCCAGCATCTGGCGCAGGCTGGCCTCGTCGTCACATACGAGGATGCGTGCTGCCATCAGGCGAAGCCCGCCTTCTTGGGCGCATTCTCCTTGGGAGGCTGGAGGGAGACGGCGTAGAGCGCGGCGTAGTCGGAAAAGATCTGGCCGATCTCCTTGGTCTTGAGCACGACGAACTCCTGCTCGAGCCGGATCTCCTCGATCTGGGGCACGATCAGCCCACGCCCGTCGCTGCCGAAGTAGAACGTCAGGCGCTGCTCGGCGGACGCGCGGAACGCGCCTGTCTTCTCCTGGGTTACGCCGGCCGTGCGCAAGATGGTTTGTAAGGTGTCGCGGGTCATGCGCGGATCGTCCGCGGACCGTCGTGTGCCGTCAAGGCTCCCGCGCTCTTTGGCCAGGCGCTGCGGCTCGTGATGGGCCGCGACGACTCTCATGGAGACGGGAGCTCGCGCAGCGCCGCGCCTTGGTCGCGCACGTATTCGACGAACTCCGTCACGTCGCGGCGTACCCGCTGCTCGGCATCCTCGATTCCGGGCGCGCCGCGCTGTACCAGCAGGGCATTGGCCTCGTAGCGGTAGGCGCCCTCATCGAGCACGAGCACTTGCACGGATCCTGCGGCACCGTTCGCCGCCACGATGCGCAGCGGGCTCGTGGGCGAGCTCGCCGGCAACACCGCGCCGTAGCGCTCGCGCTCCTGCGCGGTGACCCATTCGATGCCGAAGGGCGGCACGCCGAAGTGCACATCGACCTCCAGCGGCACCGGTTCGGCGCCCCCTGGCAAGATGACCGGCAGGGATCGTCGCGCGGGGACGCCCGCGCGCACCAGCGCCTCCTGAATGGCCGCCAGCGCTTGATCTTCGGTCAGCTGGCGCGGCTCGGGCGGTCCCGTGGGCACGACCCGTGGCGCTTGGGTGGAACATGCGATCGCCGCCCAAGCGGCGATCGCGCTGGCGCGCCTCATCGCAGCGTGATCGGATAGCGGAAGAGCATGTCTGGGCCCTGAAACTTGGCGAAGCGGATCGACTGCGCCGCCTGCCGCAGACAGGTTCCGCTCTCTCCGCTCGTGACCACCGCGGGGCCCGAGAGGTTCACGGCGCGCGGGACGCCGTCGCCGCCGACGCGCATGCCGAACGTCAGCTTGCCCGTGACTTCGGCCTCGGCCGGGACCAGCACGAGACAGCGGCGGATGCGGTTCATCACACCGTCGAAGCCGGCTTCGATCTCGGTGCCGGAGAGCTGCTCTTCGCCGCCGGCCATGTCGACCTGGCGCTGCCCGTTCCAATCCAGGTCATCGCCGGTCGTGGCTTCGCCGCGGGGGAGCGGGGCCCCCCGGTCGCGGGGCCCCTTTCCGTTGGGCGAACCACGTTTCGAACGCTTGCGTTGCTTCGGGTCCACCTCGTCGCTGTCGGGCGCCTCGGCGGCCACCGCGGTCGGTTCGGGTTCATGCTCCCGCGCGAGCGCGACCACGCCGCTCGCGTACAGCACCGCGGCGAGCGCCGCCCACAGGCCCGAAGCCGCCAAAAAACCCATCAAGAAACGCAGCACCGGGCGCTTATACCTCGCGCCGCGCGCGCTTGCAGGGGGTGACCAGACGTGGGGCCCGCGGCGCTGTTGACCGGGCTTGCCCTACCGGCCATAGTTCAACGTTTTTTGAAACTTCTGTGCGTTTCGCGGGAGACGATCGTCATGATTCCAGCGGTCGAGCGGCAGGTGCTCAGCGACGCAGCGGGCCGCGACGCTTCGGCGGCAGCCGCAGCGCAGCACCTCGACGCGATCACGCGCCTCCTCGAAGAGAGCCTTCCCATCATGGAGCGCGCGGTGCTCGCGGCCGCGCGCGGACCGACGCCCCTCCAGGACGCGAGCGCGCACCTGCTCGAGGCGGGGGGCAAGCGCGTACGGCCGACCGCATGTTTGCTGATGACT
>CAZYWR010000281.1:0-1816 GCA_964651185.1 uncultured Polyangiales bacterium | reverse complement strand
CACCGGCAATCCGGCCGACGAGACCGCCCCCGAAGTGAAATTCTGACATGCTGCGCCACTCGGGTTCGCTCGCTCGCGCGCGCTTCGCTGGCCTCGCGTGCGTCGCGCTCGCCGTCGCGTTCGCGGCGGTCGGGGCGCGCGCGCTCGACGTGCCGGAGCTGAGCGCCCGCGTGAACGACTACGCCGGACTGCTCGACCCCGCGCACCAGACCGCGCTCGAATCGAAGCTCGCCACGTACGAGCAAGCGACTGGCCACCAGTTCGCGCTGCTGACGGTGCCTTCGCTCGAGGGCGATCCGATCGAAGATTTCTCGATCCGCGTGGTCGAGAAGTGGAAGCTCGGCGCGAAGGGCCGCGATGACGGCCTGCTGATGATCGTCGCGCCCAACGACCGCAAGGTGCGCATCGAAGTGGGTTACGGCCTCGAGGGCGAGATCACCGACGCGTTTTCGGCCGGCGTCATCCGCGAGGTGCTCGCGCCTGCGTTCCGGGCCGGCCGCTACGACGACGGCATCGATCGCGCGTTCGATCTGCTGATGGCCAAAGGAAGGGGCATCGCCGTCGGCCTGCCCAGGCAGCCCGCGAGCGAGCGCTTCGCGTCGGTGTTCCCGCTGCTCGTGTTCGGCTTCGTGGGGATCCTGATCTTGATCAGCATCTTTCGCGGCGGCGGCGGGCCGGGCATGCGGCGCCGGCGCGGCGGCTTCGTGTTCTTGCCCGGCGGGTTCGGCGGGCGTGGCGGCGGGTTCGGCGGGGGCTTTGGGGGCGGCGGGTTCGGCGGCGGGGGTGGCGGCTTCGGAGGAGGCGGGGGCGGCTTCGGCGGCGGCGGCGCGTCGGGAGATTGGTGATGACCCAGAGCATGTTCTCGAAGGACGAGGGCGAGCGCATCGCGCAGGTCGTCGCCGAAGTCGAGCGGCGCACCGCGGGCGAAATCGTCGTGGCCGAGGTGCCGCGCAGCGACGACTACGCGGAGGTACGCCTGTTCGCGACCACCGTGGTCGGGTTGTGCGGAGGCGCCGCCGGGCACCTGCTGTGGCCGGCGCTCTCGGTGGGCATGGTGCTCGCGATCCAGCTCGCGGCGGGCCTGGCGACGTGGTGGATCACGGGCACCGCGGCGGTCCTGCGCGCCCTGGTGCCGGCCGTGCGGGTCGCGCGCGCCACGGAGCGCGCCGCGCACCTCGCCTTCCTCGAGTACAGCGTCTTTCGCACGCGTGATCGCACAGGCGTGCTCATCTTCCTTTCAGGGCTCGAGCATCGGGTCGTGATCCTCGGGGACGAGGGCATCCACGCGCGCGTGCAGGACGCCGGGTGGTCCGAGCTCGTGGCCGCGCTGGTGCAGGCGATCAAGCTCGGGCGCGC
The DNA here is from genome assembly GCA_964651185.1 of uncultured Polyangiales bacterium. Classification (GTDB taxonomy): domain Bacteria; phylum Myxococcota_A; class Polyangia; order Polyangiales; family DASUME01; genus DASUME01. The sequence goes on along the minus strand of CAZYWR010000281.1, from coordinate 460 downwards.
GGGCGAGGGCGTATGCGAGGTGATCACGCGCCTCGGCGAGACCTTGGCGCAGGTGGTCCCGCCGCGCGACGACGATACCAACGAGCTCTCCGACCAGGTGCGACGCCCCTGGGACCGTTTCTAAGCGCAACGCGCGCCGTCGGAGCTCGATGTCACCTGCATGGCTGTGCGGTTTCTGGCGGGACCGCCTGCCACAAACGTGACAGGCAAGAGCGTGTTGCAATATTGACTCGCGCAGCTGCGCGGATCAGGCTGGACTGCGCTGAACGGACGCTGGGGGACGAGATGAAGAACCTATTCCGACAAGGGCTCAAGCGCATCGTCGCGACCGAGCGCAGGGCTCGCGGCCCGCGCGAAGCCAAGGTGATCTCGGTAGCTTCGCTCAAGGGCGGCGTCGGCAAGACCACCACCAGCGTCAACCTCGCCTCGGCGCTCGCGCGTTTCCATCAGCAACGCGTGC
>CAZYWR010000280.1:0-8728 GCA_964651185.1 uncultured Polyangiales bacterium | reverse complement strand
AGGCGCCGCTGGTGCAGTTCCGTGGTGCGTGGGTGGCGATCGATCCGCGCGAGCTCGGTGACATCCAGGAGCGGCTCGCGGGTGGCTCGTCGAGGATGAGCGCCCGTGAGGCGATCCAGGCTGTGCTCGCGGGCGAGGCGCGGCAAGGCGAGCTGTCAGTCGCGGTCACCGCGTCGGGTGTCGTCGCCGAGCTGGTGGAGCGCCTGAAGAGCGGCGGCAGCAAGGAGCTCGGCGCGCCTGCGTCGCTACAAGCGACGCTGCGCCCGTATCAGGAGCGTGGCCTCAATTGGCTCGTCACGATGGGCTCGCTCGGCCTCGGGGCCTGCCTCGCCGACGACATGGGCCTCGGCAAGACGATGCAGCTCCTGGCCTTCCTCCTGCGGCGCCTCGACGAGAGCCCGCGCGATGGGCGGCCCGCGCTGCTCGTCGCACCGACCTCGGTGGTCGGCAACTGGGAGCGCGAGATCGAGCGCTTCGCGCCGTCGCTGGACATCGTGCGGCACTACGGCCCCGAGCGCGCGCGGTCGGCGGAGGACTTCCCGAAGAAGCCGGGCTCGCTCATCGTGACGACGTACGGCCTTTTGCGCCGCGACGCCGAGCTGCTCGCGGGCGTGGACTGGTCCGTCGCTGCGCTCGACGAGGCGCAGAACATCAAGAACGCCTCCTCGGCCACCGCGCGTGCTGCGCGCGGTCTGCGCGCAGGCCATCGCTTCGCGCTCACCGGTACGCCGGTCGAGAACCGCCTGGCCGAGCTGTGGTCGATCCTCGAGTACGTGAACCCCGGCCTGCTGGGGCCGCTCGAGGCCTTCCGCCGCGCCTTCGCGCTGCCCATCGAGCGCTACGGCAACGACCGCGCCGCCGAGCGGCTCAAGCGCATCGTCAGCCCGTTCATTCTGCGCCGCCTCAAGAGCGATCCGACCATCATCCAAGACCTGCCGCCGAAGAACGAGATGAAAGTGGTCTGCACGCTGACGCGCGAGCAGGCGACGCTCTACAAGGCCGTCGTCGATGAAGAGCTGCGGCGCATCGAGGCGGCCTCTGGCATCGAGCGGCGCGGTCGTGTGCTCGCGCTGCTCACGTTCACGAAGCAGATCTGCAACCATCCGGCGCAGTACCTCGGCGAGAGTGGCCCCTTGCCGAAGCGCTCGGGCAAGCTCGCGCGCACGACCGAGATGCTCGAAGAAGCGCTGGCTGCTGGCGACAAGGCGCTGGTCTTCACGCAGTTCCGCGAGATGGGCGGCAAGCTCGTCGAGCATTTCGCCGCGCACCTCGGCGTCGAAGTGGTGTTCCTGCACGGCGGCACGCCGAAGAAGGCGCGCGACGAGATGGTGCGCCGCTTTCAGGAGGAGCTGCACGGCCCGCGCGTCTTCGTGTTGTCGGTGAAGGCGGGCGGCACCGGCCTCAATCTCACGGCGGCGAGCCACGTGTTCCACTACGACCGCTGGTGGAACCCGGCAGTCGAGGATCAGGCGACCGACCGTGCCTACCGAATCGGACAGAAGCGCGCGGTTCAGGTCTACAAGCTGCTTTGTGCGGGCACGGTCGAGGAGAAGATCGACCGGCTGCTCGAGCAGAAACGCGAGCTGGCCTCGAAGATCGTCGGCGCGGGTGAGCAGTGGATCACCGAGCTCGATGGCCGCGAGCTGCGCGACCTGTTCGCGCTCTCGGACGGGGCGATCGCCGTATCGGACGATGATGACGCAGGTGTGGTCGAGGCGTCGAAGCCGCGCGCGCGACGCACCGCGAAGGCTCGCGTCGAGGCGCGCCCATGAGTCGGTGGAGCAGCTACGGCTGGTACAAGCCCGCGCCGAAGAAGCCGCCGCCCGAGCGCGGCATTCGGATGAAGAAGGCGGGCACGACCTGGTGGGGCCAACGCTGGATCGAGGCGCTCGAGAACGTGCTGCGCGGCGACTCTGGACGCCTCGCACGCGGCAGAACCTACGCGCGCGCTGGGCGGACGCACGACCTGGTCGTGAAGGGCGGCACCGTCACCGCCAAGGTCACGGGTTCGCGTGCGACGCCGTACAAGATCACCATCACGCTCACGCAGCTCGGCGAGCCCGCATGGAAGAAGGCCATCGCCGCGATGGCGAGCAAGGCGCAGTTCTCGGCCGAGCTTCTCGCTGGGCAGATGCCGCAGGCGATCGACGTGGCCTTCGTCGAGGCGGGTGTGAGCCTCTTCCCGAAGCAGCGCGCCGACCTCAAGAAGAGCGGCACGTGCCCCGACTGGGGCGATCCGTTCAAACACGTCGCGGCGACCCACTACGTGCTCGGCGAGGCGCTCGACCGCGATCCATTCCTGCTCTTCGAGCTGCGGGGCAAGACCAAGGAGCAGGTGCTCGACGCGCTGCGCGCGGCTCGCGGTGGAGCGAGCGAGACGCCGAGCAAGAAGAGAAGCAAGGCGAAGGCAGATACTGCTGCACCCGAGGTGCCGACCGTGAAGCTCGGCAAGCTCAAGGCGGCGGACTACGACCGCCCGCGCAAGGCGCTGCCGGCGCTGCACTTCATGTTCGACGAGCCGGTCTCGCACGGCGCGGTGCTGCGCCAGCTCGGGGCGCCCGCCGCGTGGGCGAGCGACGCGAGCCCAGCAGACGTCCTCGCGCCGATGGTGCGCGCCGCTGCCGAGGTCGCGCGGAGGATCGCGCTGGCCGAGCCGACCGAGGCCAGCCAGGAGGCTGCATCTCCGGCGAAGAAGACGACCACGCGACCGCGCACGAGCGCTGCTAAAGCTAAACGACGGGTTATTTGAGTAAGACGGCCCGCCGAAGAGAAGCCGATTCTCGAGGAGAATCCTTCGCCGAGAGGCCCCATAATCCGATCCCAGCCCCAACTCCAGATGCCCAAGCACGCCGGCGCGCACCCGCCGGTGAGCTCGATGCTCGGCGCCGCGATCGCCCAGCTGTACGAGCACCACGTATAGCTACCAGCTTCACTACGACAATCTGCAGACGCTGGTCCGGGAAGACGCCGGCCTCGGTTCTCTGCCGTCGTATCCAACCGTGCGCCGGTACATGACAAGCTCAACAACCATCGTCATCTGTTCTCGGCAGCCGCGGTCTGTCCAGACCTCAATCGACCAGGTCGTTCGGAACAGGGGCGTTTCGAACTTCTGGAACCCATAGTAGTCCAGTCCGCGTGCCCACATTTCGACGCACCTCCGACGGCGTATGCCTTCGCGCTGACGCCGACGCAGAGCGGCCATGGCACGCCACGTAGGATGTTCCCGCTCCCGACGACCGCACTCTTCGCGCAGCGGCCCCGACGGGCAACCGTTCACGCTGGGGTTGGGATACCGATCGTGGCATGCGATTTGGGAGTCATGAAGAACCCATGCACCCCCGAACAACTTGCGGACGCGATCGAGTCGTTGGTCGCGTCGTACATGGACGAAGTGCGTCTTGCGACGCAGCGAGCGGTCGAGCGCTCGCTGACGCGCGTGGTAGCAGCGCGCGCTGCCGGTTTGCACCCTAATGGGACCACCCGATTTTCAGAGACATGGGACCAGGAGAGATCCGCCGACCGGCAGGGAGGATGACCGACGACTGACGACTCGTCGACCTGTCCGGAGGCGCTCGCGACGCGTCACCAGCGGTTCGTTCGCGCCGAGATCGAGCGCGTCGAATAGTCCGCCGGCAGCACGCGCGGACCGTCCAGGAGCGCTCGCTCGGCGTCGTATTCCTCAAGTGTGCGGCCGTGAGGAGGTCAGCGCGCTCGCGCGAGCGCGCTGACCTTAGCCGACGCTCGTGAGGGTCGAACGCACTCGCGTAGAATCTGGGGTGATGGCTCCCCGAACCGTCGATTTATCGAACCTGGGTTGTGGCGCGGAAGTGGGATCTTTCGAGAAAAACGCGTGTTGGACCTTGGCCAGCCAGGGCCTCGGCGCGCCTGCCAAGGTCGCTGCGGGCTGCCGAGTACCGTGCGCTCATGGCAGCTGATCCGACACTGACCCAGGCTGGCCTTGCAAGGCGCCTCGGGGTATCGCGCGCTTGGGTCTGTCGTGTGCTTGGCGATGCATGCTGAAGAGCTCAAGGCGTTTTTACTCTTCGCCCAGTTCGACGAGCACTGCGCGCACCAAGGCCTCGCCAATGTACAGGCCGGCGTCACGAACGGCCGCGATCACCGGCGCGGCTTCCGTGAGGATTCTACTCTTTTGGCGCGCGCGATGAGCCCGAGAGTGCCGATCACACGTAGGCCGAGCGCCTGCGCGTATCTGCGCCCCGCGAGGTCGTCCAGGATCACGCCCTTGGCGGACGTCTCGAGCGCTTGAGAGATGGCTTGCGCCTCGCCCGGGTCCAAGCCCAGTGGGCGGCCTCGGTTGCAATAGCGACGTCGGGCACGAGGACGAAGCGGCCGGATGCGCGGACCCGGTCGTCAGCGCGATCAGCGCTGGCGCCGACCTCGTTGAGCACGGTAGCGGGAACCCAGAGCTCGGCCTTCAATGCAGCGAACAAGTCCAAGCCGTCGATTGCCGCGAGCGTGATCAGCGGTGACGCGTTCGAGATCCAGGCGTCACTCATCGAGCGCATTCCGCACGTCTTCGAGGCTTTCCTGGAAGGGCGAGGCGGATACGCGCGAGATCGCCTTCACGAAGTCGGCGCGCGTCAAGTCAGCGATGCGCGCGGCCATGCCTTGAGAAACGATGCCCTGCTCGTACCAAAGGGTGGCGAGAGCGATGCGCATGTCATGCGCGACCTCGGGCGGGCTACGGCGCGCGGCGGCAAAGGTCTCATCGGGGAGCTCGATGGGTGACCGACTTCATAACGGTGATTCTAGCTCGCTTACGGTCGTGTAGGCGTGTGCTAAAATGTCAAATAATTATAACGGCTGGTCGTGCGGCGCGAATGTTAGTTCTGCTCCTGAGCATCAGCGCTATTCGGCTGCCTCTGCGATCGCCTGCCCCGCCCTGCCCAGGCGCACCGAATGCAGCTCCCGAAAGTGAGCCAGGCCTTCCTCCGCCGCGGGGATTCGATGCAGTTGCTCGCCGTGAGCGTCTGCGACCACGCACCGTAGGGTCTTGAGAGAGATGGCGCGGGGGGTGTCCGCGTCGCGCTGCATGCGCTCGGCCACGTAGCCTCGTAACGCGAGCACCGGCGAGCCCTCCTCGAGCTGCGCGCCGCTCACGTACCGGCGAGTGAATCCTTCCACGTGCTCTGGAGATGCCGCGTGAGCATAGATCAGCGCTCCCACCACGCTCGATCGTGCATAGGGGCGAGCGCGCGGTCCGTTGATCTTGAACCAAGCGACGCTGGGCTCATAGCGCGACAGTTCACGCCGAGCGACCGACAGGGACATCGGCGCAGTCCGCTTGTTGAGCAAAAGATCGATCGCACGCAGCCATGAGATGACGGCGTTTCCGCGAGTCTGGCCATCGAGAATTTGCAAGCCGTCGCCGATACTGCGTGATCGCCCCTGATCGATCGTCCCACGCGCTTCCGTAGAGGCGCCAGCGACGACCAGCATCCGCACGTCGCAACCCGCTTTGGCGACTGCCCACAGGCGATGCTGGCCATCATGCAGGAGATTGTCGACTCCGATTGCGACTCCCTGGTTGTTGGGGTGCCAGTCGCCGTTCGCCATATCGCGGGCGTAAGTCTCGACCCGCCTTGGATCCAAGCGTCGGTTGTTGGTGTTGCGTTCGAGCAGTGCAAGGGCGAGTCCCGGCGACATCTCGATGTAGCTTGCTTGGCAGTGAGTGCGGTTCAGCAGCTTCGCGGCTGTGACTCGGTCCGGCTTTGCGTTCTCCGAGATCCCGAGGCTACGGGCTTGCCGCTGAAGCTCGGCATCGAGTCGCGGAGCACCCTTCCCCTGTAGCTTCTTCGTGATCTTCAGAATTGAGTTGCTCATGATCTCCTCCAGTTCGACGCGTTCCACGCCCATTTCTTGTCGGATCTGTTCTTCAGACTTTTCTGCCAGGGCTGCTTCGACGAGGACGCGTTCCTTGTGGTCGAGATCGCTCGTTGCACGGCGCAGCAGATTCCGCCGCCGTTCGGTCGTTCGCGCGCGCCGCGCGAGCTCCTCGGCTTCGACCGGATCCCACGTCGTCGTGGCCCGAAACGCGATCAGCCTGGGGCTGAGGAACTCGCGCGAACTCAACCGCGCTGGCGAGATGAGGCGCTCGAGCTCCTCGCAAGGTTTTTTGCATTGAGGTCGCCTCGGGCACTGGGGGCACGGACTGCGATGACCAGGTGCAGCGCGTGCATCGAAGGGAGGCCGCGTCGCCTGTGTCTGATGCTGACGATGGCGCCTGAGTTCGCTGGTGTTCTGCATACATAAACCTCCTCGCTGATGAGGCCGGTTGTGCCGTTGACAATGGCTCTCGCGAAGACTGATGCGTCACCAAAAGTTGCTGCCGACGTTTTTCCCGATAGCGCTTCTGGCGATCGCGGTGATCGGCGAGGCCCTCCTCTGAACACTGAAAACGGCGGCCTGCGCCGCGTACGCTGAGACGTCGTGCTTCCATGCTGCACGGCTGGTCGCAGTAGCGATGCCCGCGAAAACATGAGCGACATATCACGAAGACCCGCCCGCAACGTGGACAGCAGAGCACGTAGCAATCGTTCGCTTTCATGCGCGAACGCTAAGCTGCTCGCATGATCCCTTGGGAAACACCGGATTTCGCCGTCGATTCTTCGACACTCCGTTGCTCAGCGCCTAGCAGGCCGCTGGCTCTTAGCGGGGATGCCCCACCGCGTGCTGAACTTCGGATAGCGGCGACGGCGCGGATCTACGCCGCCTGATTGCCGCTGTCCACTGCCTTGGTCGAGCGCAGAGCAGCAACGAGGAGATGGATGTCCTTGTGGCCCTTGAGCCTTCGGAACTTGCGCTGGGCGGTGCTGATCGAGAGTGCGACCCAGCGTTTCACCATCGCGTTCTTGTTGCGCCTGATCGACGTCAACTACTTTGGCCGGTTGGCGCCAATCATTCTGGCCGGAGACCGCCAGGTGGTGCTCGGTCACGGCGACCATCGTGCCGAGCTCGTGGTGTAGTTGTCGTGCGGTCGCATTGAAATCCTAGTTGTCGTCGAGTCGGCGTTCAGCCACGGCCACGCGCAGCGCGCCGGTTTCCCTCGCCAGCTTCGGCCGGTGCCCGCTTCTTGGCGTCCTGAGCGCGGTAGCTCTCGACGTCGAACTCGAGGATGGCGGAGTGGTGGACGACGCGATCGATGGCGGCCGCGGTCGTCATCGGGTTCTTGAAGATTTTGTCCCACTCACCGAAGACTAGGTTGCTGGTGATCAGCAGACTGCGCCGTTCGTAGCGCTCGGCCATGAGCGTGAACAAGACCTCGATCTCCTCGGCGTTCTGCTGCACGTAGCCGATGTCGTCGAGGATCAAGAGGTCGTAGGCGTCGAGCTTGCGGAGCGCGCGAGGCAGAGCGAGGTCGCGCTTGGCGGCGAGCAGGTCCTGCACGAGCTGGAAGGTGGGAGAGAACAGGACGGCGTGCCCGCGGCTGACGAGCTCGTGCCCGATCGCGCAGGCCGCGTGCGTCTTGCCCGTGCCGGGAAGTCCGAAGGCCAGGACGTTGGTGGTGCGGTCGAGGAACGCGCCCGTCGCCAGCTCGTGAAGCTGCGTGGCAACGGGTCGCGGCAAGCGCTCGAGGTCGAGCGTTGACATGGTCTTGCCGAGCGGGAGGCGTGACGCCCGCAGCAGGCGCTCGCTGCGCCGCGTGGAGCGTCCGCCAGCCTCGGCCTCAAGGACTTCGAGCAGCGTGGGCAGCGCGTCTTCGCAGCCCGCCTGCTCGAAGCGTTTGACCACTTGCTCGGAGGCGAAGGGAAGCTTGAACTGCGCGAGCAACTCGTAGATGCGCTCAGCCATCACCGGCGTGAAGGTCATGGTGCACCTCCAGCGAGCAGTGCGTCGTACGCGCGCGGGTCTGGCGTTCCGATCCTGATGTGCGGAACGGCGAGCCGCACGGGAGCGGCGATGGACTTCACCGTGACGTAGTCGAAGCGCTGTCCGAGTTCGAGCAACTCGACCAGGGTCTGCTCCACGCGGCTCTGCATCGTGCTCGCAGCCAAGTGCAGGATTCGCACGTACTCGATGTCGGCACGCTCCCCGTGCGTGGCGACGAGGGTGTCGTAGGCCCGGCGAAACGCCAGCGCAGGGAACAACTCCTCGCGGTATCGGTAGTTTCGGAACGCGCCGGGCTTACGGACCAGCGACCAGATCACGTGCCGGTAGTCGATGCGATAGGTCTTCTCTTCGCCACGAATGCGCGGCATCTCGACCGTTAGCTTGCCCTTGTAGAAGACCTCGATCTTGTCGGCGTGCTGGCGCGCCTCCACCTCGCAGTTGATCAGCCGCGAGGGCACCGAGTACGTCCGCTTCGCGAAGTGGATCGTGCTCCACATGCGCACCTGGCAGCGGTACACGGTGTAGTTCGGCAGGCTGCGCGCGGGCAGCGGACGCAGCGCCGCGCGGTCCGCGACGAACCGTTCTGCGCACCGGGCGTTGAGCTTCGCGACGATGGCGAGTACGAACTTCACGTAGTCATCGACGGAGTCGAAGTCCTTGCTCTTGCGCAGGATGAGGGCCTGACGGATCGCGTTCTTGAGCACATCGTGCGCCTTCTCGACGACGCCGTTCTGTGTGTAGAAGTTTTGACTTAATCTGACAAACAAGATCGAGTGGCGGTGTCCTTCGAGGAGGAGGAAGACACCGTGACGAAGGAACAGAAGATCATCCGTGGGAAGGTGGGGCTGCTGGAGCTCGCGAAGCAGCTGGGCAGCGT
>CAZYWR010000279.1:0-9400 GCA_964651185.1 uncultured Polyangiales bacterium | reverse complement strand
GACGACATGCTGCCGGACGACATGCCGGATCAGTTCGAGCATCTGATGCGCGACCTCTTGCCGCTGTATGATCCGCCCGACGAGCAGCTCGAGTACGCCACCCGCGAGCTGGCGCATTTCCTCCAGCAAGTCGAGGCGGATCCGAGCGCGCTGGCAGGGGCCGTGCGCATCCTGCGCGACGGGATGACGCCGCACGAGGGCACGCTCGGGCTGCTGCGCAGCGGCTTCGCGGGCTCGCACCTGCGGGACATGTCGCTCTCCGTACTCGGGCCGATCGTCGCACCGGCGCCGACCGATAATGATCCGACGCTCGGCGCAAACTACGACACGCTGCTGACGGGCCTGGCGCTCGAGCTGGCGACCAGCGAGCTCGACGACAAGGCGAAGACCGACGCGGCGCGCGCCAAGCGCCTGCTCACGCGCACGAATCCCGACTTCGCGAGCGGCCAACCGGTGTACGTGGCCAAGCGCGATGGGCGCGGCTTGCCGGTCCCGCTGCGCGCCGCGAGCGACCCGTTGCCGTACCCGTTCGTCGACGCGGACGGCGATGGCCTGCCGGACGCCAGCGGCCCTGTGCTTTTGACCGCGCCCGACTTCGGGAAGCCCGCCCCGGAGCCGTTTCCGAGCTTGGGCGAAGGCCCGGTCGCGCGCGACGCCGCGGGCCGTGCGCAGGCGCTCGCGCCGGGTGGCGCCAGCGATCCGAGCCGGCTCCTCTACGACATCGCCGACGCCGATCAGACGCTGCTGGCCGGTCTTTTGCGCGTGGTCGGGAAGCTATTTCAGAACGACAAGATCCTCGGCCAGCTGGGGACGGTGCTGTCGGCCATCGCGGGCGACCACGCGCCCACCACCAAGGCCTACGGCAACTACCCGTTCGCCTACAACGCCCCGAATCAAGCCGCGAGCCCGCTGCTCGACTTGATCCACGGCTCGACCGCGCTCGTGGACCAGCCGGTCTCCGATGACTCGATGGTGCTGACCAAGAGCCTCATTCAGGATCAAGAGCCGGCGCTGGTCGAGTCGATCGTGCCGCTGCTCGCGATCGAACGCGACACGCGGCCCGACCACGACGAGTATCCGAACGCCAAGCTCAAGCGGAATCACACCTTCTGGGACGAGCTCCTCACGGAGGCCGAGAAGCTTACGCGCCAGCGCCTCACGAAAGACGGAGATACGCTGCTCGAGGAGATGCTGCGCGCGTCGCTCGGCTACGGACGCAATCTGCAGAAGCCTGGCGCGCCGATCGAGCAGATCGTGGATCCCGACGTGCTCGCGCATCAGGGCGACATCTTGGCGACGATGGCGCGCTTCAAGGACGAGTGGCGCGCGAACCCGAAGGGCGAGTCCAAGCGCGCGGCCGGCGAGCCCGAGATCATCGGCAGCTTCCGCACGCCCGTCGACCGCACCAAGCCCGACACGCCCGTGACGTGCGGCAAGGACGGCTGTGGCGGAGTCATCGCGGGTACGCCGTTCGAGCGCTGGAGGCAGCCCAATCAGAACTGCATGTGGCAGCGCCCGCGGCGCTCCAGCACTGGCGTGGACTGCGGCGGCCCGGCGAATCAGAGCCTGCTTCAGCGCTCGCTCGGGCTGATCGCGGAGATGGCCGGGCGCTCGCAATGCAACAAGGCGGTCAGCGTTCGGGACCTGCTCACGTTCGCGCAAGGCGATCCCTGCATCAAAAACAACCTCGACCCCAACTCGCCCGAGTGCGCGACCGCGCAGCGCATGCAGGACGACCAGCGGGACCAAGACACCGCCTCAGCCGAGCAGGCGGTGCGCACCGATTATACGTGCCCTGCGGACCAGCCGGACGCACCCTGCCACGCGTACGCGGATCGCTATCCGTCGGCGTTCATCGATCCGGACGGTCCCGACGGTCCCGCGCCGTCCGCCATCCAGGCGTGCCACCTGCTCGATTTGCCCGACGTGGGTCGCGCTTACGGTAAGGTGATCATCCACGAGTTCCAGTTCGACTTCCCCAATCCCTGGGTGCGCCGGTACCTCGAGGACGTGGCGCGCGCCGGTGACCACGAAGATCCGAGCCTCGTCCTGCCGCCCTGCGCGGCTGACTTCAAGATCGTGGATCCGAACGTGGCGCCCGACTGCACGCCGGAGGCGGCGCGTCTGTCGCGTGATCTGTATACGCACGATCCCGCGGACGCCGCGCGCATCCGCCAGGTCGACAACTTGGGCGAGCTCATGGAGTTCTTGCTCGACACCACCAAGCTGTTCAAGGACGACGAGGACACGCTCGCCTTGCGCCCGGACGCGAAGGAGCTCACGCGCGTGCTGTTTGCGGCCGCGGGCGACAGCACGTCGACCTTCGCCGTGTTCGATCCGCTGCTCCTGCGCGGCGCGCCGCCCGCGTGCGACGCGCGCCCCGACCTTCAAGCCTGCCCGGACGACGACACGAATACCGCCGGCGACGCCAGCTGCTGCATCAAAGACACCGTCAACCCGCCGTTTCGCTTCCGCATCGACACGTACTACGGCGCGACCAGCTTCGCCTGGGAACAACCGATCCGGCTGACGGACGGCAAGACGATCTCGTTCCTCGACGCCATGGTCTCGCTCTCGGACGCCGTCGACCGCTACGACTACGACCAGACACGCGGCGACGACCCGAAGAACTTCGAAGACACGACCGACGCCGTCTCGCAGATCAGCAAGGTGATCGCCGAGCACTACGACTCGGACCAGAACACCTACGTGCAGACGACGAATCCCAACGGCATGAACTACCGCCACCAGACCGGGATCGTCACGTACGAGGCGCTGATCGCGGATGCCTTCGATGACGGCATGATCGATCTCACGCAGCCGGGGCCGTACGACAACGCGCCGCTGTACGACGCGAACACGATCTACGCGAAGGACCGCCCGGTCACGGACCAACAGCTCGGGGTGCTCTATCATTCGCTGCCGCTCTTGAAGGCCCTGGCGGGGCTCAGCTTCGAGGGCGGGCACGACGGCATCCACGTGAGCGCGGACATGGCCGAGCAGCTCATCAATCCGCACGCGCACTGCGCGGGCGAGACCGGCGATCGGCGCGTGCTGAACGGGCTCGGGGCCTGCGACTACGCGGTGCAGGGCCAACCGGGCTTCGTGGCGCCCTTCACCTACCGCGACGGGCGCGGCTACATCTGCTGGAGCGACGGCACCTGCTTCCCGGGGCCGACACCGCCTCGGCGCTATCCGTCGCCGCTCTACGTGATGATCGACGCGATCGGGGCGATGCAGCGCAAGGTGATCGACGACCCGGTGCGCAAGCCGGCCATGCGCGCCGTGCTCTCCGGCTTCCTCGACACCTTTTTGGGCACCGCGAACGGGCATTTCAGCGACCGCCGGGCGCGCGCGCTGTTGCTCGGCTTGGTGGACGACGAGCGCGATCGCTGGGCGGAGGAGCGCGACGCGGGCACGCTCGCCACACTCGGGATGCGCACCGATCAGGACGCGTCCGATCTCTTGCACAATCCCGTGGTCGCCGGCGCCCTCGGGCTGCTGGAAGGCCTATCCAGCAAGGGCACGGCGCTCGCGGATCTGAGCCACTTCATCGCTTCGTCGCTGAGCGAGGACCCGGCCCAGAACAACCTGAGGCCGCTGCTCGCGGGACTGTTCGACATGGTGCAGCTCGCGCCGGGCGACAGCGATACCAACGCCGCCATGCGCTCGCTGGGGGTGATGTTCGCGAGCGACGTCCAGGCAGCGCTGCGCGGGGATCCGGGCATCGCGCTCGCGCCGCGCAGCAGCATGGTCGGGCGCAATGTGTTCATCCTCGAGAAGACCGCCGAGTCAGACTCGCCGGACAGCGTGTTCGAGCACGTGATGCAAAACCTAGGACGCGCCCCGCCAGGCCGGGCGTCGCCGCTCGAAGCCATTTACGACGTGGCGATCGAGATCGATCGCGCCGTGCCGGGTGCCGTGGGTACGCCGAGCGCCGACGACCTGCGGCTCACGATCGACCGCGTCGCCCAGGTCATGCTCGACAACCGGCGCGGATTCGAACGGCTCTATCCGCTCGTGATCTGCACACGCCACCCCGACGACAAAGCAAACGGCTGCGACTAAGAAGGTGTTCCACGAGAAGCGGTCCGCCTCTGCGCCGATGCATCAAGCTTCGCGGCGCGAGCGCTGCAGCCTCTCATCACGGCCGGCGCCGTCGCCGAAAAGTTGCCGGGCACCCGCGAACCGTGCGTAGGTCGGGTGGGCCAGTCGGCAGCATCCCCCGAGGGAGGTTCGTGCATGAGTGCGGTGGCGGAGTTCGACCGCGAGACCGAGTCCACGTCGCGCCCGCGCCCGGAGGCGGGCACGGCGAGTGAAGTCGTCGCGCGTGCAGAGTCGCGAGGTTCGAGCCTGCCGAGTGAAGAGCAGCTGCTCGACGTGCTTTACGAGGTGCTGGCGCATGGCGTGCCGGAGCGCAGCGCGCTGACGCGCGAAGAGGTCGAGCGCCTCTTGCACGAGCACGCACGGGCTCCGAAGCCGATCGAAGAGCTCGCGCGCTTCTTCGAGGATCACGGGCTGCCGTTCGACGCCAGCGCCTACGGCGCAGACCAGGAGCTCGGAGAGTTGGCGAGCGGTCTCTTGCGCCAGCGCAGCTCGCTGCTCGTGGGGTTCGCGGCGCCCGAGGGGCCCGAGTCGCTGCCGGTGCCGGCGTTCGGCGGCGTCCCGCCGCTTCCCGCCATGGGCGCCGCGGAGAGCGAGCCCACCGGACGGCACGTGCTCGAAGCGCGCGAGCGAGACGAGAGCGAAGCGGCGGCCTCGGTGCAGCGAGACTTGGAGGCGTTCGAGCGCGAGCAAGAGGCCGTGCGCTCGGTCGCGCGCCTGCGCACGTGGGCGTGGGCCGGCGCGTGCGCGGCGCTCGCGCTGCTCGCGGCCTTTTCCTACAGCGAATGGCAGGCGCTCGCGCTCGAGCGCCGGCTCGAGCAGGCGCGCATGCAGCAGCTCAGCACGGACGCGGCGTTGACCAAGCTCGAGCAGCGCGCGGAGCAGCTCACCGGCCAGCTCAAGCAGAGCGAAGACGATCGACACGGGCTGAACGCGCGCTTCGACGCCATCCTCAGCGAGGAGGCGCGTAAACGCGCGAGCGAGGAGGAGGCGCTCGAACGCCTGCTCGGCTCCCGCTACCGCAAGCTGCGCCAGAAGGTGGCCGAAGAAGCTGCGATCGCCGCTCCTTAGCGCGTAGCGCGAGCGGCGCCGGGGTGCCGGAGCGCCGCCGCCGCGGACGGCAGCTGTCGGCGAGGGGCGCGGCTGGCCCCGGCGAGCGGGGTGATATAGTCGCCGCGTGAGTGTTCCATTTCCCGAGACGTACCAAACGCGCGCTGGCGTGCGCGTGCGGCGCGTGGTCGAAGGCGTCGCCGACGCCGTCCGCGCGGTCGAACAGCTCGCCAGCGATCTCGACAGCCGGCGCGGCGTGCTCTTGACGTCGAGCTACGAGTACCCGGGCCGCTACACGCGTTGGGACCTCGGCTTCATCGATCCGCCGCTGGCGCTGACCGCGCGCGGGCGCGAGCTCGAAGTGGCGCCACTCAACGCGCGCGGCGAGCTGCTGGTGCCCGCGTTCGAGCGCGCGCTGGCGGGCGTGCCCGGCGTGCAGGCGCTCGAGCGCGAGGGCGCGCTGGTGCGCGCGCGCATGGCCGAGCCGAGCGGCGAGTTCACGGAGGAGCAGCGCACGCGCGTGCCCAGCGTGTTTTCCGTGTTGCGCGCCATCGTGGAGGTATTCCAGTCGTCGCTCGACAAGCATCTGGGCCTATACGGGGCGTTCGGCTACGACCTTACGTTTCAGTTCGATCCCGTGAGGCTCAAGCTGCCGCGCCCCGCGGGACATCGCGACTTGGTGCTCTACCTTCCCGACGAGCTCTTGGTGGTCGACCACATGCGCGAGACCGCCGAGCTCGTGCGCTACGACTTCGAATACGAGGGGCGCTCGACCGTGGGGCTCCCGCGCACGGGCGAGCGCCAGAAGTTCGAGCCCGCGGCGCGGGTCGAGCGCGAGTGCGACCACGAGCCGGGCGAGTACGAGCAGGTGGTGGTGCGCGCGCGCGAGGCCTTCAAGCGCGGCGATCTATTCGAAGTGGTGCCGGGTCAGGTCTTCTTCCGGCCTTCTGCGAGCTCGCCGAGCGAGGTGTTCCGGCGCCTGCGCCAGACCAACCCCGCGCCCTTCGGTTTCGCCATCAACTTGGGCGAACGCGAGTATCTGGTGGGCGCGTCGCCCGAGATGTTCGTGCGCGTGAGCGGCGAGCGCGTCGAGACCTGCCCGATTTCCGGCACCATCGCGCGCGGCGGCGACGCGATCGCCGACGCGCGTCAGATCCTGACGCTGCTCAACTCGCAGAAGGACGCGTCCGAGCTGACCATGTGCACGGACGTCGATCGCAACGACAAGTCGCGCGTGTGCCGGCCGGAGACGGTGCGCGTGATCGGCCGCCGCCAGATCGAGATGTACTCGAAGCTGATCCACACGGTGGACCACGTCGAGGGCATGCTGCGCGAAGGCTACGACGCGCTCGACGCGTTCGTCACGCACACCTGGGCGGTCACGGTGACGGGCGCGCCCAAGCTGTGGGCCATGCAGTTCATCGAGGACCACGAGAAGAGCGTGCGCGCCTGGTACGGAGGTGCCGTCGGCAAGGTGGGCTTCGATGGCAGTCTCAACACCGGACTCACCTTGCGCACCGTGCGCATCCGCGACGGCGTGGCGCAAGTCCGGGTCGGGGCCACCTTGCTGTACGACTCCGACCCGGCCGAGGAGGAGCGTGAGACGCGGCTCAAGGCGTCTGCGCTGCTCGAGGCGATCGAGTCGCGCGCGGCGAAGGGCGGGGCAGCAGTCTCCATCGCGGGTTCGCCTGGAGCAGGCAAGCGCGTGCTGCTCGTCGACCATCAGGACTCTTTCGTCCACACCTTGGCCGGCTATTTCCGCCGCACGGGTGCCGAGGTCACGACCTTGCGCGCGGGCTTCGAGGCGAGCGCGTTCGACAGGCTCGGGCCCCAGCTCGTGGTGCTGTCGCCGGGGCCCGGGACCCCGCGCGCCTTCAACACGCACGCGACGATCGAGGCGGCGCTCGGGCGCAAGCTCCCGATCTTCGGCGTGTGCCTCGGACTGCAGGCCCTGGTCGAGTATTTCGGGGGCGAGCTCGGCGTGTTGAGCTATCCGATGCACGGCAAGCCCTCCGAGGTGTCGGTGCGCGGCGGGCGGCTGTTCGAGGGGCTCGGTCCGTCGTTCGTCGCCGGCCGCTACCATTCGCTCTACGGCGTGCGCGTGCCGGAGGAGCTCGAGGTCACCGCGCTGGCGGGCGAGCCGCCGGTGGTGATGGCGATCGAACACAAGTCGCTGCCGGTGGCGGCGGTGCAGTTTCATCCGGAGTCGATCCTCACCGCAGATGGAGAGCGCGGGCTCGCGATCGTGCACAACGTCGTGCGCCTGTTCGCGCGCTGAAGCGATACTCCTCGCTGTCTGAAGGGAAGGACGCCCTCACGGAACAGCCCGCGTGCGTTCGTTTGCGGCTCCATGTCTCAGATCGATGTTTGCGCTGGTCGGCGGCGAAAAAGCCATATAGCGTTGGGCCCAACGCCGACCATTCCACTCACGTCCCGGGGGGAGACGATGAGCTCTCTGAATCTGCCGCGCTTGACGTTCGCTGGTCTCTTCGGAGGCCGCGGTCGCCCCTTCGGCGCGACGGGAGCTGCGGTGAGCCGCGGGAGCCGAAAGCACGCGGCGTGGCTGGGCTGCTCGCTGGCCTGCGCGCTGACCGCGTGTCCGCCCGCGCCTCCCGCTCACAGCGCGGCGAAAGTGCCAGCCCAGCCAGCCGAGGTGCCGCCCGACGTGTACTCGACGTACGGAGTACACAATGATGCACACAAGGACGAGTGTGCGGACCCTTCCTGCGTCTACAAGCGCAGTCCGAACGAGCCCGCCGACCCGACCTTCCCACCTTACTGGTCGTCGAACTGGATCATGTACCGAGTCTTCCACAAGTACGCGGAGAACCCGCCGCCGTACGACGGGAAGCCGCCACCGACCTTGGTGGAGAACACCGACTACGAGGCCTCGCGCGGCGCGACCTATTACGATTCGACTTGGAAGGGGGCGAGCGGAGACGGCGCGATGATGGAGCGCTACGAGAAGCGCTGCCTGCCCATTTTTCCGATGGAGAACCGCTACACCTGCTCGTTCATCTCGCTCGGCAAGGCGGCCTTCTTCGTCACCTATCCTGAAGACCGGCCCGCCGGCATGCCGCCTGTCTGTCTGTTCTCGCCGGACAACCATCCGCCGCGCATGGACTTCATCAAGCACCTGCCGTACGCGGCCGCGGACGGAGCGCGGCTCGGCGGCAAGGTGCAAGGGTATTCGGTCTGGGTCAGCCACGCGACTGGGAAGCCGATCCAGATCGGTGCGAGCCCGGATCGCACGGCGGATGGGGGGATTCTGTTTGGATATGCCTTCGAGAGTACGCCGACGCCCGATCGCGTGGAGAAGACCGCGGCACCTTACCGCCACCCGCAGTCTTTCTACTTCTCGGGCGTGCCGGTCGCGCCGCCGGACGCGCCGATCGT
Organism: uncultured Polyangiales bacterium; assembly: GCA_964651185.1. Taxonomy (GTDB): domain Bacteria; phylum Myxococcota_A; class Polyangia; order Polyangiales; family DASUME01; genus DASUME01. The sequence goes on along the minus strand of CAZYWR010000279.1, from coordinate 850 downwards.
CAGTCAGAACTACACGGACTTTGCCATGGTCAAGCCTGACCCTGCCAAGACGTGGGCGCAGGTCGCGGGGCTCGATCCCGCCACTTTACCCGTGTGCCGCTTGTTCGATCCGCCGAGCGAAGGGCTGTTGAAGAGCGCAGCGCCGATCCCGACCTGGGGCACGATCGGGCGCGGCGGCCGCTGATCGCGCGCGCTCACGAGCGAGAGGCGGCGCGCGGCTTGCTACGGGCGGCCGCCGTGAACGCCGCCACGTTCATGTGTACGATCTCGTCGCGCAGCTGCTCGAGCCGCTCGCCGTAGTACGGCATGTGTACCAGCGGTCCGTCGACCCACAGCTTGGCCAAGCCGTGCACCAGGCTCCATGCCGAGAGCGCGAGCACGACCGGATCGCCTGCCAGCATGAGGCCGGCGTGCTGGCACGCGATCACGCCATCGAGCAAGTGCTGGAACGTTCGCGCCTCGAGCTCGCTCATCGCCGCGTCGCGTTTGCCCGGCTTGCGCCGGAACATCACCTCCAGATAGGCGGGGTGGGCGCGCGCGAAGTCGATGTACGCGCGACCGAGCCGTTCGAATCGCTCGGCCGGGTCGCTCGCCCCCGCCGCGGCCTCGGACAGAGCGCGATCCAACGCGGCAAAAGCCTCCTCGGCCATCGCTTCGAGCAGCGCCTCGCGATCGGCGAAGTGATGGTAAGGCGCAGCGTGCGTGACGCCCACCTTGCGCGCGAGGGCGCGCAGGTTGAGCGCGGAGAGGCCGCCCTGGCGCAGCAGCGACCACGCCGCCTTCAGCAGGGCGCGTCGCAGGTCTCCATGGTGGTAGGCGCGCTTCGTCGAGGGGCGCTGCGGCGCGGTCT
>CAZYWR010000278.1:0-1766 GCA_964651185.1 uncultured Polyangiales bacterium | reverse complement strand
CGCTCGTGCGTCCCCAGGGCCGCTCGAACCTGGGTTGGATTCTGCATGGTCGCGACGACGACTGCGTCGCCCGAGCCGAGCGCGCGCTCCGCGATCGCTGCGCCGAGGCCGCGCGCCGCACCAGTGATGAACCACGTTCGCATGCTTACGAGAAACTAGGCGCGCCGCAGCACGAAGTGAATCACCATATTGGTTGTTGGCCTATGAACCGCTAGTTCATAATCGCCATGCCCGCGATGCCTCGCACCCCCGCCTCGGCTGAGATCGTCCGGCGCCCGGCGCTGCAGATGCCGGGGTTGCTCGCCTTCGCCAGCGTGGCGCGGCATCGCAACTTCACGCGCGCGGCGAGCGAGCTCGAGGTGACGCCCACGGCCATCTCGAAGACGATCAAGCAGCTCGAGGCGCAGCTCGGCGTGCGCCTGTTCCACCGCACCACGCGCAGCGTGAGCCTGACGGAGTCGGGCCAGCACCTACACGCATCGCTCGGGCCGGCGATGGAACAGATCCAGCGCGCGGTAGAGCGCGTCACCGACTCGGCGCAGCGTCCGCAAGGCGCGCTGCGCATCAACACCTCTTTCGTGGCCTACGCCACGTTGATCGAGCCGCACCTCGGGGCGTTTCTCGAGCACTATCCCGAGATCAGCCTCGAAGTCTCGGTCGACAACGCGCTGCGCAACATCGTGTCGGAGGGCTTCGACGCCGGGATCCGGCTGGGTCACGCCGTGCAACGCGACATGATCGCCGTGCCCCTCGGGCCGATTCAGCGGCGCGTGGTGATCGCCGCGCCCGCCTATTTGAAGCGCCACGCCAGCCCCGCGCGACCGCAGGACTTGCTCGAGCACGAGTGCATCCGCCAGCGCTTGTCGACCGGCGGGCGTCTCAGCGAGTGGTCGTTTCTGGTGCAGCGCAAGCCGATCGCGATCGAGGTGCGCGGCCGCCTGATCTTCGATGAGATGCGCTCGGTGGTGGCGGCGGCGCGCCAGGGCTGCGGCCTCGGCTACGTGTTCGCGCATTTCGTCGCGACCGACGTGCGCGAGGGCCGCCTGGTCGCGCTGCTCGAAAGACACTGCCCGCTCAGCGAGGCGCTCTACATCTACTACCCGAGCGGCGCGCAGATGCCGGGCAAGCTGCGGGTGTTCATCGACTTCATCCGCGCGGCGAACAGCGACGTCCCGCCTTAAATCGCCGGGCGCGGCCGCGCTGGGAATCGCCGGCGCTTTGAGGCAGGATGGCCCGCCATGGCCGAGGCTGCGCGACTCGACGCTCCCGAGCTGTCACACCGCACGACGGCGCTGCGCCGGGCCGGCGGCGTCCGCGAGCTCCTCTTCGCGGGCGGGCTGACGCCTCTCTTGTTCCCGCTGGCCTGGTGCTTGCGCCGTGTGCTCGGCGTCGACGATGCCGACCTCGCTGTGGGCTTCGTGACCTTCTACGCGGCCTATGCGATCAACGACCCGCACTTCGCGGTCACGTACCTGCTGTTTTACCGAGACGTGCGGCGGCGTGCGTTCGGCGACGCCTTCCAGCCCCGCCAGCGCGCGCGCTATCTCGCGGCAGGCGTGCTCGCGCCGCTTCTGCTCGCGGCGTGGATGGTCGCGGCGCTCGTCCAGCGCTCTCCCATTCTGCTCGGGGCTCTGATTCAACTGATGTTCCTTTTGGTCGGCTGGCATTACGTGAAGCAAGGGTTCGGGATGCTCACGGTGCTCGCGGGCCGCCGCGGGCTGCGCTTGTCGCGGGCCGAGCGGCGCGCGGTCCTCGCGCACTGTTAC
>CAZYWR010000277.1:0-4412 GCA_964651185.1 uncultured Polyangiales bacterium | reverse complement strand
CGACGAGCTGCTCGGCTTCGCCCGCAAGGCCGGCCTGAGCGACGCGCAGGTGCAGCCGATCGCGCGCGCCCGCTGCGGCGCGGGTCCCGACAGCGAGCTCGCCTGGCAATGCATGGTCGCGCGCCGCCCGCGGGTTCACGCCCTCGAAGCCCACAAGAGCGGTGCCCGCGCAGGCCGCTGAAGTGCCTGACTGCGCAGCCCGTTCACCGCATCTCACAAGGACAGCAAGGGAGAGAGACATGGCAGAGAACTTCAAAGTCGCAGACCTGAGCCTCGCCGCCTGGGGCCGCAAGGAGATCCAGATCGCCGAGACCGAGATGCCGGGTCTGATGGAGATCCGCAAAGAGTACGGCGCGAAGAAGCCGCTCCAAGGCGCGCGCATCGCCGGTTGTCTGCACATGACCATCCAGACCGCGGTGTTGATCGAGACCCTGCGCGAGCTCGGCGCCGAGGTGACCTGGACGAGCTGCAACATCTTCTCCACCCAAGACCACGCCGCGGCGGCGATCGCCAAGACCGGCGTGCCGGTGTTCGCCTGGAAGGGCCAGACGCTGGAAGAGGCCGAGTGGTGCATGGAGCAGCAGATCAAGGCCTTCGAGGGCGGCAAGGCGCCGAACATGATCCTCGACGACGGCGGCGACCTGACCAAGCTCGTGCACGACAAGTACCCGAAGCTCTTCCAGGGAGCGGACGGCATCCGCGGCATCTCCGAGGAGACCACGACCGGCGTGCATCGCCTCTACGACATGGCGAAGAAGGGCGAGCTCTCCTGCCCCGCGATCAACGTCAACGACTCGGTCACGAAGAGTAAGTTCGACAACCTGTACGGCTGCCGCGAGTCGCTCGGCGACGGCATCAAGCGCGCGACCGACGTGATGTTCGCGGGCAAGGTCGCGGTCGTGGCGGGCTACGGCGACGTCGGCAAGGGCTCGGCGCAGGCGCTGCGCGCGCTCGGCGCTCGCGTGCTCGTGACCGAAGTCGATCCGATCTGCGCGCTGCAGGCGGCCATGGAAGGCTATCAGGTGATCACGATGGACGAAGCGGCTTCGCTCGGCGACATCTTCGTCACGGCCACCGGCTGCGTCGACGTGGTCACGAGCCGCCATATGCAGGCCATGAAGAACGAGGCCATCCTGTGCAACATCGGTCATTTCGATTCGGAAATCGAAATCGCGTGGCTCGAGAACAATCCCGAAATCAAGCGGGAGGAGATTAAGCCGCAGGTGGACCACTACGTCTTCCCCGACGGCAAGAAGCTGATCGTGCTCGCGAGCGGGCGGCTCGTGAACTTGGGCTGCGCCACCGGCCATCCGAGCTTCGTGATGAGCTGCTCGTTCTCGAACCAGGTGCTCGCGCAGATCACACTCTGGAACGAGACCCACAAGTACGAGAAGGGCAAGGTGTACGTGCTGCCCAAGGAGCTCGACGAGAAGGTGGCCGCCTTCCATCTGCCCAAGCTCGGCGTGCGCCTCGACAAGCTGAGCCACAAGCAGGCGACGTACCTCGGCATCTCCGCCAACGGGCCCTTCAAGCCGGAGCACTATCGGTACTAACATTCCACGGAGCTCCCCTCCCGGTCGGAGGGGAGCCGCCCTGGCAAAGGGCCAGGGACTCGGGGGAAAGGCCCCAGAGACCATGTGCAGGTTGTTCGGTTTTCGCAGCGTCATTCAGAGCCAAGTGCATCGCTCGCTGGTGCAGGCCGATAACGCCCTGTGCAGCCTGTCCGAGCAGCATCCCGACGGCTGGGGCGTGGCGTACTACATCGACGGCACACCGCACCTGATGCGCAGCGCCTGCACGGCGCTCAGCGATCGCGTGTTCCAGCGCTTGAGCGGCGTGGTCGCGAGCGAGACCGTGGTCGCCCATGTACGCAAAGCGACCCAGGGTTCCCTGACCATCCTCAACTGCCACCCCTTTCAATATGGTCGCTGGGTGTTCGCCCACAACGGCGACATCCCGACCTTCGCGGAACACCGCGAGGCGCTCATCGCGCAGGTCGCGCCGCGTCTGGTCCGCTACATCCTGGGCGAGACCGACAGCGAGGTGATCTTCTTCCTCGTGCTGAGCCAGCTCTCTCGCTACGGCTCCCTGGCGTCGCAGTTCGCGGTCAGCGACGTCGCGGCCGCGCTCGCGCGCGCGCTGGCGATCGTGCGCGAAGTGTGCGACGCCGCGAATGCGGGGCGGCCGAGCACACTCACCTGCCTTTTGACCGATGGCGCGATCATGGTCGGCCACCAAGGCGGCAAGGAGCTGCACTTCTCGACCTACAAGCGCCGCTGTGCGGACCGTCTGATCTGCAAGAACCTCGGCCCCGCGTGCGAAGCGCCCACGCCCGACGGCTTCGTCAACCATCTGATCTTCTCGAGCCAGCCGCTCAGCGGTGAAAACGTCTGGCATGCGATGGACGAGGGCGACATCGTCGGCGTCGACGCGCGCATGCGCATCTACGACAGCGCGGTGGGCCGCCGCTCGCTCCCGCCGCTGCCGATAGCACTCTGAGCGGCCGCGTCGGGCGCGCCCGACTTCGCGGTTTTGCGCGAAGCCCGCTAGGCAAGTGGTGAGGACCCGCGCTACGTAGCGCGCGTGCAAGAGCCATCTGCATGGCACGCCATGGGGGCGCCGGCGTTTCTCCTTCCGCATGCGCAGGCCTGCTCACGTCGTGAGCTCCTCGGTCGCGGCGGGCGCGCCGTGCTCCTCCTGTGGACCGCGGCATCATGTGCGCACTCTTGCTCCTGGGCCAAAGCGGCGCCGCCCGCGCTGTGGACAGGCCCGGCCGACGCGATCGTCGTGCTTGGTCATCGTCCACCGCTTGCGCACGGCGAGCTCGAGTACGAGACGCGCGCTCGCGTCGAGCACGGCGTCGCGCTCTACCGCGCGGGGCGCGCGCCCTGGCTCTGGTTCACGGGCGGACCGACCACGCCCGAAGCAGTCGAGGCCGACGTCATGGCGCGCTACGCCGAGGCGCGCGGCGTCCCGTCTGCGGCGATCCTGCGCGAGCGCGCGGCGCGCGACACGATCGACAACGCCCGCCTCTCGGTCGCGCTCCTGCGCGCGCATCTCGCGCTCGCTCGCGCGCCGCGCGTCGTGCTCGTCACCAGCGATTATCACAACGAGCGCGCGGTGCGGCTCTTTCGCTGCGCGGGCGCGGAGGTCGAACCCGATCCCGTCGCGCTCACGCTGTCGCGCGCCGAACGGCGCAAACGCGTGCGCCACGAGCGCCTCGTCTCCTGGTTCTATTGGTTCATCGACGAGTGCGGCCGCTCGCGCGGCTCCGCGCCGCCGTGAAGCGGCATGTGCAGACGCGCTTGCGCGGCCGATTTTTCGCGATCGATGTGCACGAGGAACGCGCTCGAAACGGCCCGCCCGCTACCTTCGTAGCGTTCGCCATCTGGCGGGCGCTCCACGCAAGGCCGGCTCGGGGAGACCCGGGCCGGCCTTTTCCATCAGGGCGCTACGATCACTGCGGGCAGCCGCCGCCCTGCGTCAGCGAGATCGCCGCCGCGAAGGGATCGCCGCCGGTGCACGTCATGCCGCACATCGGATAGTAGAGCGAGAAGTTGAAGCACATCTCGTCTTCGGTCGTGAGGCCGAAGCCCACGTCGCGCGTCGAGTCGTTCTTGTACGTGCAGGTCACGCTGACTTTGTCGCCGTTGTTCACCACGACGTCGATGATCTGATCCGTCTGCTCGTTGAAGTCGAACGGCTTGTCGGTGATCGTGATGCGCTCGCCGCTCGCGCGGATCACCTCGTACTTCGCGTGAATGCCGAGCTTGTGCATGTGCGGACTGCTCGTGACCAGGTGGATCTCTTGGTTGGTCTGCACCGTGCAGCTGTTCTCGTTCGAGACCGTCTGACCCGCGGGTGCGTTCGCCGACGCCGTGAACGGGAACGTAAACGCGGTATGCGTGCGCGGATGGCGCGTGATGCAGATCTCGACGCCGCTCTGGTCCACCTCGTCCTTCGCCCCGGTGGAGGTGTTGTTGTAATGCGACTCCAGCTTGAGCTGTCCGGACCCTCCGGGCGGCAAGTAGATGCCCCAATCCATCGGCAGTGTCTTTTCGGGCTTACCGGGCGACCAGCCGTTCAAGAACGATGTCTGGCCCTGATACAGAATCCAGTGGTGAATGACCTTCTTGTTGTCGATGAGCGGACGGAACGCCACGCCCTGCACGGAGTCCGACCACGGCAGCTCGAAGTAGAAGTCGTCGTAGCCCTCGTAACCGGCTGGGACGCGATGAGGCTGGCCGTTGTCGTTCGCGATGAACTTGTGGTGCTCTTCGCAGTCTTCTGGCCAGTCCGTCACCTCGACCGCAGCATCTGCAGCCGCGCCGGCGTCCACGGCTGCGCAGCTCGTGTCGCTTCCGGGCGCACCCGCTGCGATCCAGGCATCGAGCTTGGCGAGTTCGTCGTCC
>CAZYWR010000276.1:0-6725 GCA_964651185.1 uncultured Polyangiales bacterium | reverse complement strand
AGGCCGATCTCGCGCGTGGCCAGCACCGCGGCCACGAACGGCTTCGTGCGCTTTTCCTGCACGAAGCGCACGATGTTCTCGAGCACCACGATGGCGTCGTCGATCACGATGCCGACCGCCAGCGCCAAGGCCAAGAGCGTCATCATGTTCAGCGTGAAGCCCTGCGCCCACATCAGCGCGAAGGTGCCCACGATCGAGATCGGGATCGAGAGCGCCGCGATCACCGTGCTGCGCGCGTTGCCCAAGAAGAACAATACGACAATGGCGGCCAGCACCGCGCCCAGCACGAGGTGCTCTTTGACCGCGTCGAGGCCGGTGCGGATGGTCGCGGAGTTGTCGCGGATGATCGAGAGCTCGACCCCCGACGGCAGCGTCGAACGCACTTGATCGAGGCGCGCCCGTACCTGGTCGACCACGGCCACGGTGTTCGTGCCCGACTGCTTGCGCACCGAGAGCACCACGGTCTGTTCACCGTCGAAGCTGGCGACGCTCTTCACCTCTTCCTGACCGTCTTCGACGCGCGCCACGTCCGCGACGCGCACCACGTGGCCGTCCCGCTCGCGCACGACGATGCGCCCGATGCCCTCCACATCTTCGACCCGGCCCGCCACGCGCAAGGTGACCGTCTGCGGACCGGTCTCGATGCTGCCGCCCGGGCTCGTCAGGTTCTGGGCGGCGAGCGCGCGCTGCACTTCGAGCGCGCTCAAGCCCAGCGCGCGCAGCTTCTGCGGATCGAGCCAGACCTGAATCTGACGCGCGCGGCCGCCGATCACCGTCACCTGCCCGACGCCCGAGATGCTCTCGATCTGACGGCGCACGCTCTTGTCGGCGATCTCCGTGATCTCGCGCACCGGCAGCCGCGAACGCAGCGACACCAACATGACCGGGGCGGCGTCCGGATCGACCTTACTCACCACCGGCGGATCGATGCCCTTCGGCAAGAGCCGGAGCACGTTGTTGATCTTGTCGCGCACGTCGTTGGCCGCTGAGTCTGCGGTGCGCTCGATCTTGAACTGGATGATGACCTGCGAAAAACCTTCGCTCGAGGTCGAGCGCAGCTCGTCGATGCCTTCGATGGTGTTGACCGCGCTCTCGATCTTGTCCGTGATGTCGGTCTCGACCTCTTCCGGCGCGGCGCCGTCGAGGCGCGTCGTGACGATGACGTAAGGCACGTCGATGTTCGGGAACTGATCGACGCCGAGCCGCGTGTACCCGACCACGCCGAGCACCGCTACCACCAGCATCAGCACCCACGCGAACACAGGGCGCTTGACGCAAACCAACGCGAGCCACTGCATGTCGGATGCTCCTGGATCTTCCTCAGCGCACGCGCTGGCCGTTGCGCAGCAGCGTCAGATCGCCGAGCGCCACCTGCTCGCCGGTCTTGGCGCCCTTGACCACCGGCACCGCGCCCGCGACCTCGGGCAAGGTGGACAGGATGCGCTCCTCGAGCCGGCCGTCGACCACGAAGAACGCGCGCTTGCTGCGGTCGCGCTCCATGATCGCCTCCTTCGGCACGCCCGCCAGCTTGCGCGAGCCGACCGTCAGCTCGATGTCTGCAAACATCCCTGGACGCAGCGACCCGCCGGCGTTGTCGACGATGGCTTCGACCGGCAGGTCGCGGGTGTCTTCACGGATGCTGCCGGAGACGAACTTGATCGTGCCATGGTAAGGCCGGTCGGACGCGGCCACGCGGAAGGTCACGTCGCCGCCCTCGTGGATCGCGGCCGCCTCGCGCTCCGGAATCGGAAAGACGAGCCGCAAGGTGTCGGTGGAGACCAAGGTCGCGACGCGCGAGTCGGGCTTGACGAATTCGCCGACCTCGACCGCGCGCTCGATCACCACGCCGTCGAACGGCGCGCGGATCGTGCCATCGCGCAGGGTCTGCGCGGCCATCTCGGCGCGCGCGACCGACGCCTCTGCGCTCAACGCCGAGGTATGGCAGCTCGACGCGGCGCGGTCGTAAGCCATGTCCGTGACCGTGCCGGTGGCGCGCATGCGCTCATAGCGTTCGCACTCGCTCTTCAGCTGCGCGGCTTGCGCGCGCGCGCTCTCCGCTTGGGCGCGCGCCTCCGCGGCCGACATGCTCGCGGTGCGCACGTCGAGCTGCACCAAGACACGTCCCGCTTTCACGCGCATGCCGCGCTCGAAGAAGGTCGCTGCCACGCGGCCCGTGGCGTTGGCCGCGAGGTCAGCTTCGCGTTCTCCGCGCAGCGTGCCGGAGAGCCGGATCACGAGCGGCGCTTCGACCTCCGCGACCGCCGCCGTGCGCACGTCCGCAGGCGGCGGCGCGGCGGGAGCGCTCGTATCGCTCGCCGCAGTGCGCGCGCATCCCGAAGCCAAGGCCAGCGCAGCCGCCCACGCCAGCGGCGCGCGACGTCCCCAGCGCCACGAGCGCGCGCGCGGCACCCTGCGCACTCTTCCCCAAACCGTTCCACTCATGGACCAACCTCGCGCAGCCGAACGCTGCCACACGCCGGCTCGCGCAGGCGACCTTTCGATCATGGAGGAGTCAACGGTAATTTCAAATCAAAATTTCAACTTCAAATTTGATTTCGAATTCCGACCGCGGACCGCGCTATAGTGGATGCGTGGGTACCTCCGCGGGAAGGAGCCAGCCGCCGCCGCGAGCTCGGCGCGACGACGGCGCGAGCACCAAAGCGCAGCTGCTGGAGGCGGCCGGAGAGGTGTTCGCCGAAAAGGGCTTCGAGCGCGCCACCGGCAAGGAGATCTGCGAGCGTGCCGGCTCCAACTCGGCGGCCGTCAACTACTACTACGGCGGCATGGAGGCCTTGTACGGGGAAGTGCTCGTGGAGGCGAACCGGCGGCTGTTCGGCTACGACCGGCTCGCGGCCGCGGTGAGCGGCGAGAGCGAGCCCAGAGAGAAGCTGCGCAAGGTGATCGAGCTGATGGTCCGCACCGTCGCGAGCTCCGACACTTCGTCATGGGCGCTACGTGTGTTGAGTCGCGAAGTGCTCACGCCGTCGCCGACCTTTCAAGTGCTCTGGGATCGCGAGCTCGTGCCGAAGCGGCAGCTGATCCGCGAGATCGTCGGCGGTATTCTCGGCCTTGCGCCCGATCATCCGGCGGTCGCGCGCTGCGGTCTCAGCTGCATGGCGCCGTTCGTGCTGCTCTTGGTCGGCGATCGCAAGATGGTCGACCTGGCGTTCCCCAGCATCCGCTCGGAGATCGACGCCACGGTCGAGCACCTGTTTCGCTTCGCGATCGGCGGCATCGAAGCCATCGCTGCGGACGCGTGCTTGACGCCTTCGGGCTAATCGTCAGGGAAGTTGGCCGGTCGCGATCAGGAGATCGAGGCGGGCGCGGCGGGCGCTGTCTTCGGCGATCACGGCCGTGGTCTCGGCGTCGCGCGCGCGGCGCTCGGCGTCGATCACCTCGATGTCGGTGCTCGCGCCCGCGGAGTAAGCGAGGTTGGCGATCTGCAGCGCGCGGCGCGCGAGCGCAGCCGCGCGACCTGCGGCGGCCAAGCTCGGGTCGGCGCGCTGCAAGGTGGCGAACGCCACGCGTACCTCGGAATTGGCTTGGCGCAGCACGCCCTCGAGCGCGCTGCGGCTCTCGCTCGCCAGCGCCCTGCGCTCGTCGGCGAGGCCGTAGCGCAAACCGCCGTCGTAGAGCGGCACGGACAGGATGAGCTGCGCCTGCCAGCCGGTCGTCGGAAACGTGGGCGTCGAAGGGTTCTGATAGAAGGGCTGAAAGGTCCCCAAAAGCTGCGGCATGTAGTCGGCCCAATTGTCGCGTACCGTCCGCTCCAAAAGCCGCACGCGCGCCTGCGCCGTGCGCACGTCTCCGCGTTGCGCGATGCGCTCGAATGCCGGGGGCGCCGCTGCGGTCGCCAAACTCTCAGGCGCCGCCGCGTCGACCGGCCCATTCTCGCCGAGCAGCACGCCGAGCGCCTCTTGGGCGCTCACCAACGCCGCGCGCGCGGCCTCCAGTTGAGACGTCGCCAGCTCGAGCTCTTGGCCCGCGCGCACGTCGTCGAGCTCGTTCCCGATCCCTCCCGTGAACCGGGCGTGCGCGTACTCATAGTGGGCTTTGGCGTTGGCCTGCGCGCGTTCGTCGACCTCGACCACACGCTTTTGCGCGACCACCTCGAGGTAGGCGTGCGCGGTGGCGAGCGCGATTTGGCGCCGCACCTCCTCTGCGCTCATGCGCGCGACCTCGGCGTTGTAGCGGGCGTGCCGGGCCACCACCCAACGCTGGGCGGCCACGATGGGCACGCTCAAAAGGAAGCTCCCGAACAGCTGGTCGCGACCTGCCAAGCGCGTCCCGTTGCTCAGCGCGCGCTCGTGATCGAGCCGCGTGTAGGTCATGTTCGCGCCGAGCGTAGGGAAGGCCGCGGCGCGCGCTTGGCGCACCAGCGCGTCCGCGCGCTCGATCTCTTGCAGGGCGATCTCCGCGCGCGGCTCGCGCCGCAGGGCTTGCGCGACGGCCTGCGTGAGATTCACGGCCGGCAGCGCCCCCGCGGGCTGCTGGCTAGCGGCTTGGGCAGAGGCGCCGCCTCGCACCCCGAACGCGCCCGCTGCGATCGCGCACAGCGCCGCGAAGACCAGCCTCCGCGAGCAGCCCGGGAGGCGCGCGGACGGATCCGACCGCACCCAGCGCCTAGCCCGAGGCGGTCGTTCCGGAGTGGCTCTGCGCTGTGCGCCGCGCATGCGGGCTCGGGTGGGCACGAACATGCTGCGCGCTCTAACGCGCAACCCTCAGCGCGACAACCGCGGCGAGCCGAGAATTCACGGCGCAGCGTGCGCGTACGCCCGCTGCGCGCAATCCTTGTAACGCCCGTCAACTCCCGCTCGGACTCTGCCGACACGAGGCCGAATCATGTGGCTCGTCCGCATCGCGCTGCGCCGCCCCTACACCTTCATCGTCATGTCCATGCTGATCGTGATCCTCGGGATCATGACCATCGTGCGCGTGCCGAAGGACATCTTCCCGGCCATCGACATCCCGGTCGTGTCGGTGATCTGGAATTACGCGGGACTTCCGCCCGAGGAGATGGAGCAGCGCATCGTCAATACCTTCGAGCGCAACCTGACGACCACGGTCAACGACATCGAGCACATCGAGAGTCAGACGCTGACCGGCATCTCGGTGATCAAGATCTTCCTGCAGCCGGGCGCCAGCGTGGAGGCCGCGACCGCGCAGACCGCGGCCATCGCGCAGACCGCGATCCGTCAGATGCCGCCCGGCACCACGCCGCCGCTGGTCATCCAGTACAGCGCCTCGAACGTGCCCATCCTGCAGATCGCGCTCGCCAGCGAGACCTTGACCGAGCAGCAGATCTTCGACTTCGGCACCAACTTCATCCGCGCCGACCTGGCTACGGTGCAGGGCGCGCAGCTGCCCTGGCCGTACGGCGGCAAGCAGCGTCAGATCATGATCGACATCGACCCTCAGCGTCTGTACGCCTGGGGGCTCTCGCCGCGTGACGTGAACAACGCGCTCGGTCTGCAGAACGTCGCGCTGCCCACGGGCACGGCCAAGATGGGCAGCATCGAGTACCCCGTCCTCCTCAACGGCACGGCCGAGGCGGTCGCGCAGCTCGGCGAGCTGCCGCTCAAGACCGTGGACGGCACGACCGTGTTCGTGCGCGACGTCGCCAGCGTGCGCGACGGCTCCGCGCCCCAGACCAGCATGGTGCACGTGGGCGGCAAGCGCTCGGTGCTCATGAGCATCCTGAAGAACGGCGGCGCCAGCACGCTCGACGTCGCCGCGCGCGTGCGCGAGGTCTTGCCGCGCGCGCTGGCCAAGCTCCCCAAAGAGCTCAAGGCCACCTTACTCTTCGATCAATCGCGCTTCGTGCGCGCCGCGATCGAGGGTGTGGTGAAAGAGGGCGCGATCGCCGCGGGCCTGACGGCGCTGATGATCCTGCTCTTCCTCGGCAGCTGGCGCAGCACTTTGATCGTCGTGCTCTCGATCCCGCTGTCGATCTTGGTGTCGATCATCGTGCTCGCCATGCTCGGGCAGACGCTCAACGTCATGACCTTGGGCGGGCTCGCGCTCGCGGTCGGCATCCTGGTCGACGACGCGACTGTGGCGATCGAAAATATTCACCGCAACATGGCCCAGCGGAAGCCGTTCGTGCGGGCGATCGTCGACGGCGCGCAGGAGATCGCGGTGCCGGCCTTCGTGTCGACCTTGTGCATCTGCATCGTGTTCGTGCCGGTCGCGTTCATCGCCGGCGCCGCGCGCTCGCTGTTCGTGCCGCTCGCGCTGGCGGTGGTGTTCGCGATGTTGATGTCGTACCTGCGGTCGCGCACCCTGGTGCCGACGTTGGTGCACATGCTGCTCGGCGCGGAGGCGCACGCCCATCAGGCGCATGGCGAGGACGCCGCGCAGGCGCGCACGCGGCGGGGCTTCTTCGCGCGCGTGCGGGGCGGCTTGTCCCGCTTCCACGCCGGCTTCGAGCGCGGCTTTACCCGCCTGCGCACGAGCTACGGGCGCTGGCTCGGCTGGGCGCTCGCGCACCGTCCGCTCTTCATCGGCGCGTTCTCCGCGTTCGTGCTGGGCTCGGCTGCGCTCTTTCCGCTGCTCGGAGAGGACTTCTTTCCGAGCGTCGACGCGGGCCTGATCAAGCTGCACGTGCGCGGCGCGCCCGGCACGCGCATCGAGCAGAGCGAAGCCGAGTTCGCGCGCGTGGAAGACACCATCCGCGAGGTCATCCCCGAGCACGAGATCGCGACGCTCATCGATAACCTCGGCAT
>CAZYWR010000275.1:0-1660 GCA_964651185.1 uncultured Polyangiales bacterium | reverse complement strand
CGTCGACTACTTCGCGCCGCTGATGCGCTGGCTCGACCAACAAAACAAGGGCCGCACCTGCGGCTGGTGAGCGCGGCAGGAGCCGGCGTGCGCGCGACGGGGGCGGCGAACGCGCGGCGTGCGCCGATCGCGCCCGGATCTGGTTCTCCACCACGCAATTCGCATGGCGCAGCCTGTGAGCGCTGACATACGCCCCCGACCTCCAGGCCCATGTGCCCAAGCCACCTTAATGGCGGCTTAACACGCGCAGGTGGCGAGCAGACGATCATCGCGCGAGCCGATACACTGCGCGAAGCATGCACTTGCTGCTCGTGGACGATCATCCCGACCTGCTCGATCTGGTCGCGCGAGCGTTGATGCGCGAGAGCCATGTCGTGACGTGCGCGGCCAGCCTCGCCCAAGCGCGCGCCGCGCTGGAAGCGCGCGCGCCGGATCTCGTCGTGCTCGACGTGGCGTTGCCGGACGGCACGGGGATCGACCTATGCAGGGAGCTGCGCAAAAGGCAGATGCTCGTTCCGATCTTGCTGCTCACGGCGCACGGCGAGGTGCGCCAGCGCGTCGCGGGCTTGGACGCGGGCGCTGACGACTTTCTGGCCAAGCCGTTCGCGATGGCGGAGCTGCGCGCGCGCGTGCGCGCGCTCTTGCGCAGGGGCGCCGTGCAGCGCTCGAACGCGTGCGTGCTGCGCGACGTCGAGCTCCACTTCGCCGCGCGCCGCGCGCTGCGCGCGGGGGTCGAGGTGCCGCTGACGACCCGAGAATGGTCCCTGCTCGAGCTGCTCGCGAGCCGCGCGCAACGCGTCGTGCGCCGGGACGAAATCCTCGAGGCCGTGTGGGGAGAGCCGAGCGAGGCGGCGAGCGCCAGCCTCGACGTCATCGCCACGCGCGTGCGGCGCAAGCTGGGCGCCCATGTGCTGCGCACGGTCCGATCGCACGGCTATGCGCTCGGCGAAGGGAGCTCCGCGTGAGGCCGCGCGCGCTGAGTCTGGTGGGCCGCATCACGGTGGCGAGCGCCATCGCCGCGGCGTTGGGCGGGGCCGGTGCGGCGGTGTCGGCGGGGATCGCCGCGCGTGCCCTCGCGGCGCAGGAGGAGACGACCGAGCTGCGTCGAGCCACGCGAGCGCTCGCGCACGAGCTGGTCGGCGAACTGGAGGAAGAGGACCTCGAAGACGACCTCCGCGAAGGCGACGGCAGTCTCGCCAGCATGCTCGCCGACGAGGTCGATGACCTCAAGCTCGAGGGAGCGCATGCCGCGCTCTGGCTCGACGGCCAGCTCGCCGCGGGTGAGCACGAGCTGCCGCAGCTCGGCCTGGGCGCGTGCGAAAAGCGACCCGCAGGCGGTGAGGACACGCGCGCGTGCACCATGCCGGTCGGCCGCACCGGGCGCGTCACGCTCGCCGTGACGACGCGCGCCGAAGAGGCGCGCAACCTCGAGCTCGTGCGCGCCTTGCTCTTCGGTACCCTCGGAGGCGCGCTCCTCGGCGGCACGCTCAGCTACTTGCTCGCGCGCTGGGCGGTCGCGCCGCTGAACGCGCTGCGCGACCGCGTGCGGCAGGTAAAGCCCGAAGAGCCGCGCATCGAGCCGCTCGCCGAGGGGGTCGGCCAATGCGAGATCGAAGAGCTGCGCGCGGCCATCGTCGGGCTGATCGAACGCTTGTCCGTC
>CAZYWR010000274.1:0-3975 GCA_964651185.1 uncultured Polyangiales bacterium | reverse complement strand
GCAGCGTTGCGCCACTGGCTGCCGGAGCGCGTTGCCTATCAGTCCCGAGCCGGCCAGAGTACCGAGAGCAAGTCGGGTCCTGTGGCGCGGCCGGACGACCTGCACGACGCGAGCCCGGGCCAAGACGCGCGCGCTGCACCGGGTGGTCGAAGCGGAGAACGCCCGGACGCGTCTTGACAGCGCCAGGCGAGTGGCCATTTTGCGCGCGCGGGGCGCTCCGTGCCCGCTCGAGCCAACGCCTATGACCCAGCACGCCTTCCAAGCCCAAGTCAGCGAGGTCCTCGGCCTCGTCATCAACTCCCTCTACAGCCACCCAGAGGTGTTCCTCCGGGAGCTCCTGTCGAACGCCTCGGACGCGCTCGACAAGGAGCGCTTCCTCGCGCTCACCGAGCCCAGCGAAGGCGGCGAGCCGCTGCGCATTCGGGTGATCCCCAACGAGGCCGATAAAACCCTGACCATCGAGGACAACGGCATCGGCATGGACGAGGCCGAGCTGGTCAAGAATCTCGGCACGATCGCGCACTCGGGTTCCCGCGAGTTCCTGGCGCAGCTCAAGGAGAAGAAGGACGTCAACTTGATCGGCCAGTTCGGCGTCGGCTTCTACAGCGCTTATTTGGTCGCAGAGCGCGTAGAGGTGATCACGAAGAAGCGCGGCGCGAGCCAGGCGTACCGTTGGGAATCGGACGCCAAGCAGGGCTTTCAGGTCGAGCCGGCGGAGCGCGAAGGGCGCGGCACCAGCGTCGTGCTGCACCTGAAAGACGAGCATAAGGACTTCCTCTCGCCCTGGCGCATTCGCGAGCTCGTGACGCGCTACTCGGATTACATCGGCTATCCGATCGAGCTCGGCGCCACGAAGGATGGCGCGCTGTCGTTCGAGCGCATCAACCAGGCGAGTGCGCTGTGGCAGCGGCGTCCGGCCGAGATCACGGACGAGCAGTACACCGAGTTCTACAAGCACTTGAGCCACGACTGGGAGCCGCCGCTCGCCAAGAAGCACTTTCGCGTAGAGGGCTCGCAGGAGTTCACGGGGCTCGTGTTCATCCCGAAGCGGCCGCCCTTCGACCTGTTCTCGCCGGAAGAGCGCCACGGCGTGCGCCTGCACGTGAAGCGCGTCTTCATCATGGACGACTGCAAAGAGCTCCTGCCGCGCTGGCTTCGCTTCGTGCGCGGCGTGGTCGATTCCGAGGATCTCCCGCTCAACGTGTCGCGCGAGATCCTGCAAGACTCCAAGCTGGTGCGCGTGATTCGCAAGCAAGTCGTGAAGCAGGTGCTCGACTTGCTCGAAGAGATCGCGCAAGAGCGGCCTGAAGACTACGTCGAGCTCTGGAAGAACTACGGCGCAGTGCTCAAGGAGGGCCTGCACTTCGACCCCGAGTACAAGGATCGGCTGGCGAAGCTGCTGCGCTATGAGAGCAGCAAGAGCGACGGGCTCACGTCGCTGGGTGACTACGTCAAGCGCATGCCCGAAGGCCAGAACGCGATCTACTACCTGTACGGACCCTCGCGGCGCACCGTGGCAGCGAGCCCGCACATCGAGTCGCTCACGGCGCGCGGGTTCGAAGTGCTCTACATGATCGACACCGTCGACGACTGGGCCGTACGCGGGCTCAACGAGTTCGAGGGCAAGCCCTTGCGCTCCGCGATGGACGAGAAGCTCGAGCTGGGCGAGGCCAAGGAGAAGGAAGGCGAAGCCAAGGCCGAAACGCCGAGCGCAGTGAGCGAGGCGTTGCTCGCCCGTTTTCGCGAGGTGTTGGAGGAGCAGGTCAGCGAAGTGCGCACCTCCGATCGTCTGACCGATTCGCCGAGTTGTCTGGTCGTGCCGGACGGCGGGCTCGCGCCTTATCTCGAGCGCCTGCTGCGCCTGCAGCAGGGCACCGACATCCCGGTGACGAAGCGGATTCTCGAGGTCAACACCGAGCATCCGCTGATCCGCGCGCTCGCGCAGCTGCACGAGCGCGATGCGCAGAGCCAAGACGTGCGCGAGGCGATCGAGCTCGTCTACGATCAGGCGCTGCTCGCGGAGGGAAGCCCCATCGATGATCCGGCGCGCGTCGCGAAGCGGCTCACCCGGCTCCTGCAGTCGAGCGCCGAAGCGCGGCTGTCGAGCAGCGCCGCGCCTGCCTGACCGCGCGGCCCCGGGAAGTTCGCGCAGCGCGCGCTCCTGCGGCTACGCTCGCGCTCGGTGGTGCGACCGAGCAGCAAACGGAAGAAAAAAAAGCGCGCACAGGGCGATCGCACCGGGCGCGCGCTCTACGGAGCGGCATGGACGTTCACGGGGCTCGCGCTGCTCGGCGCGCTCGAGCGCTACCTGTGGCTCGGAGCCCTGGTGCGCGAGCTCGCCTTCCACCTCGCGCTGCTCGCGTTGCTCGCGGCCGCGTTCGCGATGGCACGCCGCGCTTGGCTCCCGCTGGCGAGCCTCACGGCCCTCGCCGCGCTGTTCGCCGTGCCGCTTGCGCCGCTCTACCGCCCCACCCGGCCGACCCCCGAAGCCGGGCCGCTCCTGCGCGTCGCAACCGCACACCTGAGCGGAAACGAGCTCAATCCGAGCGACCTCGCGCGCTGGCTCACGGCCGAGCGCCCCCAAGCCTTGGCTCTTACGGGATTGCGGCAGACTCGGACCTTCGACGATCAGATCGGGAACTACCGCATCGCGCGCAGCCGCACGGACCTCCGAACCTTGCTGCTGGTGCAGAGCGCGCTACTGTCCGCGCCGCAAAGCCCCAGCGACGAGCCCGCGTACGCGACGGTGCGGGTCGGCCGCTGTGCGCTGCGCGTGCTCGCCGTCGAGCTGCCCGCGCTGGCGGCATACACGGCGCATGACGCGCGCAAGCGAATGATCGCGCGCTTGCGTGCGCTCCCCCGCACGCCGCGCAGTGTATGGCTCGGTCAGCTCGGGAGTGTACCTGACGCGCACGATCTCTCGGCGCTGCTCGA
The DNA here is from genome assembly GCA_964651185.1 of uncultured Polyangiales bacterium. Classification (GTDB taxonomy): domain Bacteria; phylum Myxococcota_A; class Polyangia; order Polyangiales; family DASUME01; genus DASUME01. Next base: position 1,041 of record CAZYWR010000274.1, on the reverse strand, counting down.
GAAACACGAGCTTCGCGACGGACGACACGGACACGGGCGCTTCGCGACCGCGCCCGCCTCGCTCGGCAGCTTGGGCGTTCCCCTTTCACATGTACTCGTGCATGGTTGGCTGCGGGTGCGCGAGCTCACCGCAGGGGCACCCATCGCTCCGGGGGCACAGCGCAGCCTGCAAGCGAATGTCGAGCTGACGGAGCCGCGCTGCCGGCCGGCGCGCGCTCGCGGAACAGAATAGCGCATTTTGTGTACAGACATCGTCTTGCGAGCCTCGCACAGCGGCGTTACCTAGCTCGCGGAGGGCAGCGAGGGGAGACGCTCATGGACTACGCGCATCAGCAGCGACGTTCGGACCAGGAGAGCGAACACGACGGGACCGCCGTGATGATCGTCGACGACGACGAACAACTGCGGAGCGCCCTCGTCGCGCTGCTCGAGCGGCACGGATTCGTCGTCGACAGCTGCAGCGGGGCCCAGGAAGCGCTGTCCCATTTGCGCGCCGGCACAGCGCCCGACGTGATCTTACTCGACTTACGCATGCCGCAGATGGACGGTTGGGAGTTTCGCCTGGAGCAGCGGCGCGAGCCCGCTTGGGCGAGCATCCCGGTGGTGGCGATGTCGGGCGATCACTCGGCCAAAGCGGCGGCCATCGACGCCGAAGCCTACCTCACCAAGCCGATCGACGAAGCCGTGCTGATCGACACGCTCGAGCGGGTGGTCGACGCCCTCGATCGCAACCGCCGGCGCGCGCGCACGAGCGAGCTCGATCGCCTGCACTCGCTCGGAGCGCTGGCCGCGGGCATCGCGCACGAGGTCAACAACCCGCTCGCTTTCGTGCTCGGCCACCTGGAGCTCGCGCAGCGCAAGGCCGCCGAGCTCGAGGCGCGTCTGGCGGGGCCCGATGCGTTTTCGATGGTCGGACTGCGCCAGCTCTTGCATCGCGCCCAGCGCGGCGCAGAGCGCATCGAATCGGTGGTGCGCGGCGTCTCCATGTTCGCCAGCGCCGACAGCGAAGCGGTGCACGCCGTCGATGTGCACGAGGTGCTA
>CAZYWR010000273.1:0-1544 GCA_964651185.1 uncultured Polyangiales bacterium | reverse complement strand
CGGACACCAGCGCACGTCCTGATCGGACTGGAAGTCTTTGAGCTTGAGCTGAGCCGGGTCGGTGTGCTCGACCTGAGGGTAGACACTCATACTCATCTCAGTTCCCCTCCAGCTGCGCCGCGATGGCGTCGTGGATCTCGCTCTCTTTGAAGGGCTTGCCCTGAATCTTCGTGTACGGCCGCGCGTCGACCAGGTAGCGCGCGCGCAGGAGCACGCTGAGCTGCCCCAGGTTCAGCTCCGGCACGAGCACGCGCCGATAACGGCGCAGAATGTCGCCGAGGTCGAGCGGAAGGGGGTTCAAGTTGCGCAGGTGCACTTGACCTATCTTGTGGCCGCGCTCGCGCACGCTCTTCACGCCCGCGCGGATCGCGCCGAACGTCCCGCCCCAGCCGATCACGAGCAGCTCGCCGCCTTCGTCGCCGTAGATCTCGGTGCGCGGGTAACGGTCGGCCAGTCTTTGCACCTTCTCGGCGCGCAGCCGCGACATCAGCTCGTGGTTCTCCGGCGCGTAGCTGACGTTGCCGCTCACGTTCTCTTTCTCCAAGCCCCCGATGCGATGCTCGAGGCCGGGCGTCCCGGGGATTGCCCACGGGCGCGCGAGCCGCTCGTCGCGCGCGTACGGCTTGAAGGTCGCGGGGTCGGTGTGGAACGTCACCGGGATGGGCGCGATCTTCGTCATGTCCGGGATCTTCCAGGGCTCGGCGCCGTTGGCGATGTAGCCGTCGCTGAGCAAGATCACCGGGGTCATCGAGCCGAGCGCGATGCGCGCCGCGTCGATGGCCGCGTGAAAACAGTCGCCTGGCGAGCGCGCGGCGACGATCGGAATGGGCGACTCGCCGTTGCGGCCGTACATGGCCATCAGCAGGTCGGACTGTTCGGTCTTGGTGGGCAGGCCGGTGGAAGGACCACCGCGCTGGACGTCGATGATGATGAGCGGCAGCTCCATCATCAGCGCCAGGTTCATGGCTTCGGCTTTGAGCAGCATGCCCGGGCCGCTCGTCGTCGTCACGGCGAGTCCGCCCGCGTACGCCGCGCCGACGGCCGCCGCGATGGCGGCGATCTCGTCTTCGGCCTGGAACGTACGCACGCCCATGTGCTTGTGCTTCGACAATGCGTGCAGCACGTCGGAAGCGGGCGTGATCGGATAACTGCCGAGGAAGAGCTCGAGCCCGCTCAGCTCCGCGGCCGCCATCAGCCCCAGCGCCAGCGCTTCGTTGCCGGAGATGTTCTTGTACAGGCCGGGCTCGATCGCGGCCTGCGCGACCTGATACGTGTGGGCGAAGACCTCGACCGTCTCGCCGTAGTGGTAGCCCGCCTTGAGCGCGCGCCGGTTGGCCTCGGCGATCTCTGGTTTGCCGGGGAACTTGCTGTCGATCCAAGCCAGCGTGTGATCGAGCGTGCGATTGTACATCCAGTACACGAGGCCGAGCGCGAAGAAGTTCTTGGCGCGGCCCTTCTCCTTCGTCGACAGCTCGCTGCCGTCGAGGGCGGCGTTGGTCAGCTGCGAGATGTCGATCGCGTGGACCTTGTACTTCGCCAGCGAG
>CAZYWR010000272.1:0-7519 GCA_964651185.1 uncultured Polyangiales bacterium | reverse complement strand
GCCAGTGTCCTCCGCCTCGCTATCACACAATGAAGTACGCGGGCGTGCTGGCGGCGGCGAGCCGCTTGCGCGCGCATTGCGCCGGTACGTCCTGCCGATATCCCCGCGGCCCCCGGCCCAGACCCGGCGCCACGTGTGAAGCGCTCGGGCTATTGGCCGTGGGCTGAGCTCTTGCGCCGCACCTTCGGTATCGACGTTCTCATGTGCCCCAACTGCGCCGGGCGCATGAAGCTGGTTGCGTTCGTGACCGCGCCGCAGCATCAACCGCTACCTGACCGCGCGTGGCGAGCCCACCGACGTACCGCATCGTTCCCTGAGCCGCGGTCCGCCCTCCTGGAGGAGCACCGTCCTGCGCCGCAAGGCGCTCGGCGACGTGGCACAGCGCTCGCTGATCTGCGCGCGTACCGCAACGCGCCGGCGCTCTTGCGCGCGCGACCCCCAAACGGCTCCGCGCCGATGCGGACGGCGCATCGCTCAAGACGCGCCGGCCGCGCTTGTCGATGCCTCCCCCGGCCCAAACTGCACCTCCGCGCCCGACTCATGCGCCCGGCGATCTGCCCAGGGGTCCTTTGAATCAACTACGCACCGCGCTCCAGCGTTGTTCGGCGCGGTCATCGGCGCCGGGCCGACGACGGCTGCTCGCCATCGCGCTCCGAAAGAGGTACCTCGTGCGAACCACTATCCTGTCTCTCGTACTGCTCGCCACCACCGCGTGCGGAACTACCGTGCAGCCAGGCCAAGCTGGGCTCCTCTATCGCGCTTTCCGAACGCCCTCCTTCAGCGCCCGCCTCTATCCGCTGGGTCGCTACCCTCTGTGGGCTTGGAGTAGCATCATCATCTACGATTTCACGGCGCAGAACCGCGACGAGGTCGTGCACGTGCTGACCGCCGACAACTTGCGCGTGCCAGTCACGGTGACCGCGACCTATCACGTCAAGAAAGACCGCATCTACAACCTTCACACGGAAGTCGGGCCTGACTACTATGACAAGCTCGTCGGCCCGGCCTTCATCACGCTCGTGCGCGCCGAATTCTCGCGTCACCAGCACAACGATCTCGCGAAGGAGGGCCCTCAGATCGAACAGGTCGTGAAAGCACGTGTTCCCGATCTACTTGCCACCGCTGAGCGAGCGCAATACCGACATCACCTTGCTCGCCGACTACTTCCTCGAGCACTACGCGCGCGAGCACAACCGCGACGTGAAGCGCATCAGCACGCCGGCGATCGAGCTGATGACGGCGTATCATTGGCCGGGGAACGTACGGGTACTCGAGAACTGCATCGCGCGTGCGGTGCTGCTCACGCAAGACGGCGTGATCCGCGCGCACCATCTGCCGCCCACCTTGCAGACGGGCAAGTCCTCCGACACCACCAAGAGCGGCTCGCTCCATGACGTGATGATGGCGTACGAGCGCGAGATCCTGATCGAGGCGATCAAGAACGCCGGCGGCAATCAGTCGCAAGCTGCGCGCGTACTCGGGACCACGCCGCGCATTCTCGGCTACCGCTTGTGCCGGCACGGCCTGCACACGGGCCTCGCGCTCGTCAAGTGAACGCCAGCGGGCAGACGGGCGCCGACGGTTTGGGCGGACCTGAACTGGCTGGCATCGTCGTCGTTAGTTCTTCAGGATGCCCCAGTTCTCCTTATCGCCTTGTGATCGACCGGCACGCCTGGGTAATCGATCGTCTTGTGCACGACGGGCGATCCGTTTCTTCCCGCGGTGGATCGGCACGCCCACCTTACCCACCTCGGGCAGGGCGATGCTGAAGCGGTTGGGGTTTCGGAGCGGAACAAGAGTGGGGGTGGCGCATTGTCAGCTGTCCGCCGAGGCGGTATTCTCGGCCTAGAATACCATGGCAGCCACAAAATTCGCGATCTCCGTGCCTGCTGAAACGATGAAGCAAGTGGACCGGGCGGCGAAACGGCTCGGCGTCACGCGCAGCCGTTACATCTCGGCCGTTCTGGCTCGCATTGCGCAGCGTGAGCGGGACGCGAGCATCTCCAGCAAGATCGACCGGGTGCTCGCGGAGCTCGAGCGACAGGACCTCGGCTCGGTCGAACACTTGCGGGCCGCCCGGCGTGACGAGGGCACCGAGTGGTAGTTCGACAGGGGGATGTGGTCTGGGTCTCGCTTCCGGACGTGCAGGGGTCGACTCCGCAGGGCCGGCGACCCGTGGTCGTGCTTCAGCATGACCGTTTCAACCGAACTGCCATCGCGACGGCGATCGTCGTGGCGATCACCTCGAAGCTGAAATACGCCGAACTCCCTGGGAACGTGCGGCTTCGCAGAGGCGAGGGTGGCCTGCCTCGTCCATCCGTCGTGAACGTGACGCAACTGGCTACCGTGGATCGCGACCTGCTAGGCCCACGCATCGGCGCCTTGACCGCCGCCAGGCTCGATCAGGTCTGGTCCGGAGTGCGTCTCGTGTGTGAGCCGGATTCGGCGCGCTGACGTTCCCGATGGAGCGCTCAACGGTCGGCAGCTTCAGCAGCGGCTTCTCGTGGTCTTCGCTGCTCAGGCTCAGCGGCCCGGTTCGCGTTTTCTTCATCACAGCCGGCCTTTCGGTGGCGGCGGATGTCGCGACGCGAACAGACCTTCGACAGGATCAGACCTTCCCGATCTTGCAGGTGGACCGAGGCCTAGCATGGCGCGACCTCGCGGTCGTCATCGACGAGCAAGAGAGGCCGTCGTCGGACTTGCGGCTGAACCCGCACCTGCACGTGCTGCTGCTGGACGGCACGTATCACGAGCAGGGCGGCGAGCTCGCGTGGCGAGAGCTCGGCCGCTTGTCGACGCAAGAGGTGGGCGAGGTGCTCGAACGCGCGGTGCGCCGGATAGAGATATCTTCGCGGCCACCGTATGCTCGGCGCGGACGGCGAGCCGGACGAGCAAGCCAGCGCGCCGATGCGCTGTGCGCCTCCGCGGTCTCGGGCCAGACGCCGCCCGCCGATCCGCAATGGATGCGCAGTCTGTCGGCACCTGTGTCGAGCACACTCCGCTACGACAAACCGCGGTGCGCGTCGCTCGACGGGTTCACGCTGCACGCGGCGACGCGCGCCGGCGGCGGCGGGGACCTCTTGGGACGCGAAGCGTTGCTCGCTACGTGTCGCGTCCGCCGCTCGCCCAAGAGCGCCTCCAACTAGGACCCGAAGGGTTGGTGCGCGTCGCGCTCAAGCGTGCGTACGCGGACGGGACGGTCGCCGTCGACACGGACCCGCTGTCGCTGTTGTGTCGGCTTGCGGCGAGTGTGCCTCCGCCTCGCTATCATACGGTGAAGTACGCGGGCGTGCTGGCGTCGGCGAGCCGCTTGCGCGCGCGCATTGCGCCGGTCCGTCCTGCCGAGATCCCTGCGGCCCCCGGCCCAGACCCCGCGCCACGTGAGAAGCGCTCGGGCTATTGGACGTGGGCTGAGCTCTTGCGCCGCACCTTCAGCATCGACGTTTTGGTGTGCCCCAACTGCGCCGGGCGCATGAAGCTGGTTGCGTTCGTGACCGCGCCGCAGAGCATCACCCGTTACCTGAGCGCGCGCGGCGAGCCCACCGACGTTCCGCGTCGTTCCCCGAGCCGCGGTCGGCCGTACTGGAGTCCGCCGTAGCAAAGTACGAGGCGCCTCATGGAGACAGCTAGAACCTGTCATGTAGGAGGTCACCCCGTGACGACGAAGCGTACTTACAAGGCCATCGATGTCCAACGGCTGGCTGTTGCCGAGCTGACAGGCACGTTTTCGGGTTCTCGGTGCATCGTGGGGATCGACGTTGCCAAGAAGGACATGTTCGCATCATTGAGCGATGACGGGGGCGAGACGAAGCGCATCGTTCGGTTCCAGCACCCTGCGCAGACCCAGGCCTTCGTAGATCTGTGCATCGGTATCGGTGCCGAAGCCAGCGTTGAGATCGCGATGGAGTCGACCGGCACCTACGGTGATGCGCTTCGTGCTCAGCTCAACGCGGCGGGCTTCAAAGTGTTCCAGGTCAACGCGAAGCGTTGTCACGACGCCGCGTTGGTGCTCGATGGCGTGCCCAGCTTGCACGACCGCAAGAGCGCAGTGCTCATTGGCTGGCTGCACGCGCGGGGGATCAGTCGGGAGTGGCGGCTCCTCACGCAAGGCGAGCGAGCAGCCCGCGCGGCACTTGCGCGTCGCGCACTGTACGCGGAGCCGATGGGCCGCAACCGCGGACGCCTCGAAGCGCTCGTGGCGCGACACTGGCCGGAGCTGACGACCCACTTGGACTTGGACTCGACGAGCCTGTTGAGCTTACTGTTCACATATCGTTGTCCACGGGCGGTCCACGCCGATCGCAGTGGTGCGGTCGGGCTGCTGAAAAGGGCTTGCAGAGGGGCGTTGTCAGAGGATGAAATCCTCGCCGTGGTCGCCTCCGCGGGCACGACGGTCGGCGCGCCCATGACGTCGGAAGAAGAGCTGTTGGCATACGAGCAGGCGAAGCAGTCGCTCGAGCTGCGCAAGAGTGTGAAACGTATCGATGAAGAGATCGCACAGCTCGTCCGGAGCGATGTCGCGATGGGCCGGCTCGCCGCTGTTGTGGGCTCCACATCCGCCGCTGCGATCGTCGCCTACCTGGGAGACCCGGCCAGCTACGAATCTACGGCGGCGTTCGTCAAGGCGGCAGGACTCAACCTCCGGGAACGCAGCAGCGGAAAGCACATCGGTCAGCTCAAGATGACCAAGCGCGGCCCGGCGCATGTGCGCTTCTATCTGTATTTCGCCGCTCTACGGTTGGTCCGAAGCGATCGGGCTGTGCCCGCGTGGTATAAGCAGCGCCGCCGGCTACACCGAAGACAACCGCATGCGCGCGCTCGTCGCGGTGATGCGAAAGCTTGCCAGCGCGCTGCCGCACGTGGCCCGGGGCGCGGAATTCGACTCTGCGAAGTTGTTCGACACCCGTCGCCTCGACCTCGCGGAGGTGGCTGCACCGAAGGGTGCAAGCCCCGTCGAACTGGAGGTGAACTCCTAGACAACGACCAAGCCGCATGACTCGGTCTACGTTGGACTGCGGCTGCGTTCGAATGGTGACGTCTGAACTGCTCTTCTTGGCCGCTCGAAGCCCCACTGGAGTCCCGACGCACCACGAGAACGACGTGATGGACGTAATGCTCATCTTGGCGGAGCCGATGCCGCCGCAGCGGACATCCAACAATAGACAGGCCCGGCCTACCCATCCCGTCCTTCTCCGAATGTAGCCGCACGTGCCACGATGCCGACCTCCTCGACACTCTCGACACGGCATTCACCTCGCGCCCGTTGGTCGGAGCGCACGACGGAATTGCTGTGGCCAAAAAGACCCGTGATCGTGCCCGCCCAGGGCTTTCTACTTGACTACGACAGGAGCACCGTCCTGCGCCCCAAGTCGCTCGGCACGTGGCGTAGCGATCTGACCCTGCACGCGTACCGCTACGCGCCGGCACCCTTGCGCTCGCGACCCCCAAACCGCTCCGCGCCGATGCAGCCGACGCGTCGTCAAAGACGCGCTGGCCACGCTTGCCGTGCCGCCAACGGCCCAAACTGCACCTCGCGACCGACTCATGCGCCCGGCCGATCTGCCCCGGGTCCTTTGAATCAACTAAGCGCCGGCGAACTTGTCTTCAGTCTCTCGATAGCCGCGAGGGTCTTCACCCGCGGTCGCCACGATCGCAGTCCGCGAGTAGCGTGGATTGATCGTCTGCGTTGCCTTCGCGTAGCCAGCCCATTCGCCGGCCGTGATCATCGTGGACATGTCGCCGTAAGCCCTCCAGCGATTGCCCTCCAACACGCGAATCTCCAACGCCGGCGCAAGCGTAAGCAGATAGGCGAACAGCATGCGCGCATGCTCAGCCGTCAGTCGGCGAAGGCATGCAAGCGTTTCGGCATCTGAGCAGACGACTTGCGCTCGGCATCCCGGGCGACGTTATGGGCATAGGCCGCAATCCGTGCGGTTGTATGCTCGACCAACTCGGGACATCTGTCGTGACCTGCGGCGCACAGGGCGCCAAGTAGCACCGCGCGCGGGAAACCAGTCTGCGCGATGATCGGAACACTGGACCTATAGGCCGGCTTCGGACCGCACGGATCCGTGACGCTTTGCAGCCCGAACTGCCACCACTGGTAGTCCGCCATAACCGTTCGCTGACAGTAAAGTGCCAAGCGAGCTCCCATCGTTTTCAGAGCGGCTCGTGGAGTCTTGGCTGCTCAGATGATGCGTCCGCAGAGGGAGCTTGAGCAGGGGGCTCGCCGTAGCCATGTGGCGGCAAATGCTCCCGAAGAAGCAGGAACTCTCGCCAGTGAGACGCGTCCTGGTGGTGCGGCGGAAGCAGGCTGAGTAGGCGAACGACCGTCTTCAACTCAGGCCCACGGGTTCGCGACTGCGCTTATGCCGCCGCCTTTGAGGGCGGACGCTGTAGTGATAGATCTGGCGGCGGTCCATCACATTGTTACGTGCGAGGTACGCGCGAAGGGCTGACTCGGAGCGCTCAACCCGGTAATAGACCGGATGAAGAAGCTCACCCGGTGCCAGACTTCCCGTACTTCGTACATCGCCACAAGTCTTCTTTGCTCCTGAGACACGGCGCAACGCGATTTTGACCCCCTCAGAAGTCGCCACGCGCGTTCGGCCGGAATTCCGATTCCTTCTCTCGAATTACGCCTGCGACTTTTCCATCAATTCTGATGGCTCGCGTTCGGCGAAAGGGCGCGCGCTTGCGAGTGCTGGATTAAGCGACGCACCAACCGGTGAAACGTGCTGCGAGTCGTGTCCTTCTCGCAAGCTCATCGCTCAGCTGGCGGCGCGCCTCAAGCGACCGGAAATCTACTCGACGCGCATGCGGAGCAGCGATGCGGGCACGACAGCGCCGCCAATCACCGAATCACGGCGCATCCACCACAAGCTCGTACACCATTGAAATTGCGCACCTTTATGACCGTGGAGGGGCCAGCTCTCCCGATCGCCCGGATTCACCGTTCCGTAATGACTTTGTCATTACATTCTGGTATCGTATCTGCGATACCGACCGGGAGCGTCAACATGCGCAACAGCACGAAATCAAAAGCCGCGGCACGAGCGACGCTCAACATTCGCATTCGAGCAGAGACCCGAAACCTGATCGACCGGGCGGCAGCAGCGCGCGGCACCAACCGCACGGATTTCATTCTCGATGCCGCGAGACGCGCCGCCGAGGAAACCCTGCTTGAGCGCGCCCTGATCCAGGTGGACGCGAAGGCCTACGCGGCGTTCGTCGAGCGCCTCGACGCACCCGGCAGGCCGAGCGCGGCGCTGCGGCAAACGATGCAAGCGCCGGCGCCCTGGAAACCTGACTGATGCCGCGCGCGCCGGAACCGCTTACGGACCGTCACGTCCTTTCGGAATTCGCGTGCGGTGAATCTTCCCTCGATGACTGGCTGAAGCGCCGTGCGCTCGCGAACCAAACCAGCGGAGCGTCGCGGACTTTCGTCGCGTGCGAAGGTGACCAGGTCGTCGCCTACTACGCCCTCGCCTCGAGCGCCGTCAGCGTGAAGGAAGCGCCC
>CAZYWR010000271.1:0-1640 GCA_964651185.1 uncultured Polyangiales bacterium | reverse complement strand
GGCCGCCTCGAGGTGCTTGCCCTGGGCCACGAGCTGACTGACGAGGCCGATGTTCTGCGCGCGCTTGGCGTTCATGCTGCGACCAGTCAGGAGCAGATCGCGCACCACCCCGTTGCCGACGTCGCGCTTGAGCCGCGGAATCCCGCCGAAGCCCGGCACCAGGCCGAGCCGGAGCTCGGGGAAGCAAAAGCGCGCGGTCTTGTCGGCGATCAGGACGTCACAGGTCAGCGCCAGCTCGAAGCCCCCGCCGAAGCAAACGCCGTGGATCGCGCCGATCGTCGTCAGCGGCAAGGTGTCGAGGCGATTCATCACGGCGTGGATACGATCGATGAAGTCGCTGATCTGACGCTCGCGCGCCGCGCGCTCCGGGTTGGCGAGCAGACCGCGGTAGAGCGCGCGCAGGTCGGCTCCGGCGCAAAACCCGCTCGGCAGGCTCGAATAGACGATGAGCGCCCTGCCCTCGCTCGGATCGATCTGCGGGAGCACCCGCTCGAACGCCTCGAGCATCTCCAGACCGATCTCGTTGACCGGCGGCGCGCGCAGCTCGAGCTCGTACACACCCTCGCTGAGGCGGAGCGCGATCACGCGTAGAGCCCTTCGATTTGGGCGGCGTAGCGCTGCTCGACCGCACCGCGCTTGAGCTTTTGATTGGCGGTGAGCAGGCCGTTTTCGACCGAGAACGGCTCGCCGGCGAGCACGAACTTGCGCACGCGGCGGTAGTGCGGGAGCTCGCCGTTGAGCGCGTCGAGCGCGCGCTGCACGGCCGAATGTTCGACCTGCCCCGTGACGATCGCAGACAAGTAAGGTCGCGCGTGGCCCACCACCATGACCTGCGCGCCCGGACACAGCGACGCGAGCTTCTCCTCGATCGGCCCCGGCGCCACGTTGTGGCCGCTCTCGGGCACCAGCAGATCCTTCAAACGCCCGACGATCTTGAGCTCCTGATCGGCCGTCAGCTCCACCATATCTCCGGTATGGAACCAGCCGTCGCGCAGGCTCTGGGCCGTCGCCTCCGCGCGCCGCCAGTACTCTGAGAAGATGTTGGGCCCGCGCACGAGCAGCTCGCCTTCCTCGGAGATCTTCAGCTCGACCCCCGCGATCGGACGCCCCACGTAGCCGGCCCGCGCGCGCCCCTTCTCGTCCATCGTCACGATGGCCGTGGTCTCGGTCAGGCCGTACACCTGATAGACCGGGATGCCGATCATCTGAAACCAGCGCTGGGTCTCCTCGCTGAGCGGCGCCGATCCGCAGATGAGAAACTCCAAGTTCGCGCCGATCTGCGCGCGGATTTTCGCGAAGACCAGGCGCTCGCCCAGTACGGCGACCAGGCGATCGGCGGCGCTCCCCCGGCCTGCGGCGACGCGCTCGCTCGCGGCGACCGTGCGCTCGTACAGCGCGAGCGCGAGCCCGCCGCGCTCCTTGAGCTTGTTGGAGACGCCGAGCCGGATGCGCTCGAGCAAGGTCGGGACGTTCAAGAAATAGTGCGGCTGCGCCGTGCCGAGCTCTTCGACGAGGTTGTTGAGATCGCTCGAGATCATGAGCGGGTTGCCGCGCGCGAGCTGCGACCAGAGCTGGATGCGCGAGCCGGCAAAACAAAACGGTAAGTAATGAAACACGCGATCGGGGCCCGGCCGATCGCC
>CAZYWR010000270.1:0-2111 GCA_964651185.1 uncultured Polyangiales bacterium | reverse complement strand
CGCTCGCGCGCGCTGGCGCGCCGCTCGACCCCGCTAGCGCGCGGCTCGGTTCTACGCTCGCGCGCGCTGGCGCGCCGCTCGACCCCACGCTCGGGCATGGCTCGCTGGGTGGGCTCGAGCACGATCTCGAAGATGGCGCGACGGGCCCCGTGCTCGAGCTCGATCTGCCCGCGGGCACCCCGCTGCGCAGCCACGAACCACCTCCGCGCCCGCCGAGTGGGCCGCCCGCGAGTCAGACGCCTCGCGCGCCAGGCCCCCACGACGACGAGCGCGCACTCCGTTTGCTCGCAGGCTACGGCGAGCGCCCGGCGGGCTTCGCGGCCGCCGGCTACGTCCTTCGGGTGGCGCGCCGGGCCTGGGTGCTGCGCGGGGAGCGCCGCGCGCTCGAGCGCCGCGCCAGCGTGCTCGCCCCCGATTACGAACAGGCCTTGGGGGCGCTCGGTCGGGCCTTGCTCGATGACGCGGCGGTGCGCGCGCACGCCGGGCTGGCAGAACACGTGGCGAACGCGCAGGCTCGACAAGACGAGCTCGCGCGCGCGGCCCAGGCGCTGTGCGACGCCGATCGCCGAGAGCGCGAGACCCAGGCGCGCCTCTCCCAGGAGCACGCGACGTTGCAGGAGCAGCTCGCGCCCTATTTCGCCGAGGAAGAGCGCGCGGCCGAAGCGCACCGCCGGATCGACGCCGCGCTGAAGCGCCACAGGGCGCAGCTGCAGCGCGCCGAGATCGAGCTGCGCGCGCTCAGCAAGGCTTCGGTCCCGCCGCCTTCGGAGCGGCTCGCGCGCATCGAGACCGAGCGCGCGACGCGCGCACGAGAGCTCGCGGCCCTGGAGGCCGAACACGCCCAAGCCAGCGCGGCGCTCGGACGCGCGCGGCGCGAGCTCGCGCTCCGCCGCGGCAGCCTCGACGCGCTCGAACGCGAGCGCACCACGTTGGAGGGCCAGGCGCAAGGCGCGCAGCGGCGCCTCGAAGCGGATGTAGCTGCCGCCGAGCACGCGCTGAGCGCGGCGCTGTGCGCGCTGGCCGAGGCTGCCGAGGCCGTCGGGCTCGCGCACGGTGCCGCCGACCAGGTCGCGGCCCTGCACGCGAGCGAGACCGCGCTCGATCAGGTCATCGCCGAGCTCGCCCGCTACGACCGGGCCCTCTCGCTCTACGATCGCGGCGCGGTCGCGCGCGGAGCACTCATTTGGTTGGGCGTACTCATGGCGCTGGTGCTCGCGCTGCGCCTGCTCTGACTGCGCGGCTGCCTACAGCTCGGCGAGCGCAGCGAGCACCTGGTCCACGTGCCCATTCACGCGCACTTTGTGGAAGATCTTGCGCACGACCCCGTGCTCGTCGACGAGCACGGTGGTGCGCACGATACCCATCGACTTCTTGCCGTACATGTTCTTCTCGCCCCAGGCGCCGTACTTCTCGATCGTCTTGCCGTCCGGATCGCTCAACAGCGTGAAGCCGAGTCCATGCTTCGCGCTGAACTTGCAGTGCGACTCGGGCGAGTCCTTGCTGACCCCGACCACCTCCGCGGAGAGCTTGGCGAGGCGCTTGGTCGCGGCCTGAAAGTCCTTGGCCTCGGTGGTGCAGCCGGGGGTGTCGTCTTTGGGATAGAAGTACAGGATCAGCCGTTTGCCGGCGTAATCCGAGAGGGACACCTCGCGCCCGCTGACCGTGCCGCCGGCCACGGCGGGCAGCGAGAACGCAGGCGCCTTCTTACCTTCCTCGATCATGGAGACCTCGCGCAGAGAGTGCAGATGGTGACGCAGCTCGACCACGAGGACCGCGCACTGTCAACCACGTCGAGCGCGAACCGGGGGCGCGCGCGTTCGCTCTGCCGCCCGATGCCGCTCAGCGAGCGGGGTCGGCGATCGAGCTCGTGCGCTCGGGCGACCAAGGCGCACCCGTCCTCACCTCGAACAGGCCGCTACGCCTTCGCATTTTGCGTTCCGGCAACGCAGCGAGCACATTGAGATCATGCCTTCCGCTGCGACTCGTCACCTGTTCATCGGCGACGTTCACGGCTGCCTCGACGAGCTCGAGGCGCTGTTGCGCAAGCTGCGCGTCGGCAAGGGCGATCGCGTGGTGTTCGTGGGCGATTTGGTGGCCAAGGGCCCCGATTC
>CAZYWR010000269.1:0-4051 GCA_964651185.1 uncultured Polyangiales bacterium | reverse complement strand
AGCGCTGGCTTCTCGAGCTCGGCGAGCTCCATGGCAGCGCGCAAGCCACGCTGCAGGGAGTAGTTGTAGAGGTCGCCGGTAAACAGCAAGGCATCGTAATCGGAGGCGTTAAAAAACGCCGTATCCGCCGCGCTCCAGGCGTGGTGCACGTCGCCTATGACTGCCAGCTTCATGCTCGTCGAGCTCTCGACGTAGCACGGGCCCTGGCGCGCGCGAGCCAGCTGATGCCGGCTCGCGCGCGCTCTCGGGCCCACACGCGCGCTCGCCTCGACATCTTGGGCAGCTCGCGCGCGCAGCGGCTCACAGCCGGCGCGAGATCAGGCTCTGCTTGCGCAGTTCGTCCAAATAGGCGACTTCCTGCTTGGCCATCGCTTTGTCGAGCAGCTCGCTGAAAATGGTCTGCTTGACCTGTTCGTAGCCGCCCACCGCCGCTTCGCCCTCCTTACGCTCGCGCAGGAGGAAGATGTGCAGGCCGGAAGGGCCGCGCACGGGTTCGCTGATCTGCTCGGGCTCCAGCGCGACCAGCGCGTTGGCCAGCGACTCGGGCAGATCGCTTTGCGACACCCATCCGAGATCGCCGCCGCCGTGCTCGGCCATGGCCGCGTCGAAGTTGTCGATCGTGAGCTTGGCTTTCAGCTCGTCGGCCTTGGCGCGGGTCTGCGCCAGCTTGGTCACGCTGTCGCCATCGACCGGAAAGAATACGTGGGCGACGTGGAAGGTCGCCGACTTGCGCGCGGCCCGCAGCTGCTGCTCGTAATGCCGGCGCACGTCGTCCTCGGTGATGTTCACGCGGGTGCGCACCTTCTGGTTGATCACCTTGAGGCGCACGAGCTGGCGCCGGACATCGATCTTGTACTGCTCGGGGGTGAAGCCCTGCGCGCGCACGGCGTCCCAGAACTCGGCGTCCTTCAGGCCGCTCTGGCGCTGCACGTTTTGGATCGCGCGATCGATGTCCGTGCCGGTGATCGAAATCGAGAGCTTGCGCGCCTCTTGCTCGAGCAGGCGTTCGTCGATGAGTTGTGTGAGCAAGTCGCCGTAGAGCTGCTGCATCAGGCTCATACGCTGCATTTCGGGCGCCTGCATGACGCGCGCGAGAAACGGCGCTGCGCGCGTGCGCAGCTCACTGAGGAGCAAGGGGTCGCCGTTCACGACCGCCACCACGCGCTCGATCACCTCGCCGCTCGCGGCCTCCGGCGGATCGGCGCGGGCGAGACCACTCGCGGCGAGCGCGGCCAGGCTCAGCACGCCCGCCAGTACGCTCGCAAGCGCCAGGAGCAGAGCTCGCAATATCGTCTTGCTCGCGCGCGGACCCGCGCGCTTGGACAACTTCATGGTCGACCTCGGTCCCCTGCCTCTCCCGCGGGCGCGCGGCCGTGAGCGCGCGCTGGGCCTGCTGTCGCGTCCTCGGCCGGCAGCTCTAGCTTGACCTGATCAAGCAGCGCCCAATTCTCGTCGACTTTGGCCTTGTCCCGCAGCGCTTTCACGAATGCCTCGATCGCCGCCTCGCGCCGCTCGCGCCAGAGCTTGTGTTGGATGTTGCGGCGCACCTGCTCGAGCGTACGCTCTAGCTCCTTGCGCTTGCCCGTGAGCTTGACCACGGCGAAGCCCTGCTCGGTCTTGACCAACCCGGGAGAGACGTCGCCGATGTTCTCGAGCTGGAACGCGGCCTCGGCGATCGCGTCGGGCACCTTGGGGTCGTCTTCTTTGCGCTGGCTCGGACGTGAGAAGAACTGCAAATCGCCCGCCCTTTCGCGCAGCAAGGGGTCCTCGTTTTGGCTGCTCGCCAGCTGGCGAAAGAGCTCGTTGTCCTCGCGCTTTTCGAGCACCTGCTTGAGCAGCTTTTTCGCCTTCTGCTCGTCGCGAACCACGATCGCGCTCGCGCGTACCTGCGCCGGCTTATTGAACTCCTCGGGGTGGGAATCGTAGTAGGCCTGCACCTCTTGGTCGCTGATGTCGGTGAGCTTCACTTTGTCTTCGAACTCGGCCTTCATCATCTGCTGCACCATGAGCTGACGCTTGGTGCGCACCACCTCGTCGCTCTTGTCGAGCCCGCGCCGGTTGGCCTCTTGGGCCAAGAGCTCGAACCGCACGAGCTCTTCGAGCAGCTCCCGGCGACGCTCGGGGCTGGCGTAGCGCGCGCGCAAGTAGGGGCTCTTGTCCGCCAGTTGCTCGGCGAAATCGCCGACGGTCACGACCGCCGTATCGCCGATCACGACGAGCGGGAGTTTGGCCTGCTCCTTCGTCAGGCCGTGTTTCGTAGCTACCGGCGGCGGTTCGACCGGATCAGGCGCCTCGGTCTTGCGGCTGCAGCCGGCGAGCGACGCGGCGCTTACGAGCGCGCAGGCGAGGACGGCGAAGCGAGACATACCCGGCCACACTCAGTGTTTGCGCTTGACCAGCTCGTCGATCTTGGCGTCGAGATCCTCGAACTCGAAGGGTTTGTCGATGAATGCATCGGCGCCGTACAAGGGTGAGGTGAGCTCGTTGAGACGCTCACCGATGCCCGTCAGCATGATGACGCGCGTGTGGGCCAAGGTCGCATCGTCCCGAATCGAGCGGCATACCTCCCATCCGCTCATCCCCGGCATCATCACGTCGAGCACGACCAAATCGGGCTTTTTGGCGCGCGCGAGCCGCAGCGCCTCCTCACCATCGGAGGCTTGATGTAGCTCGGACGCACGCCCCTTCAGGTGACCGACCACGAGCGCCAAGATGTCGACGTCGTCGTCGGCGACCAAGATCGAGATCTTCTCCGGGGCCTTTTTCGCCATCCGCGTATCCTCCACAGGCGTCACGCCGCCGCTCGAGCGACCCCGAGTTGTAGCACAAGAGCGCGCCCTTCCGGCCCATCATCCGGGCGCCGCTCATCCCGCGCGCACCAAGCGCGCCGTTTATTCATCCCGCGCGCTAACCGAGCCGTTCATCCCCGCGCGAAGCGTGCCGTTTCATCTCGCGCGAAGCGTGCCGTTCATCCCGCGCGCGCTAAGCGCGCCATTTATCCTGCGCGCGCCGAGCGCGCCATTCATCCCGCGCGCGCGAAGCGTGCCGTTCATCCCGCGCGCGCCAAGCGCGCCATTTATCCTGCGCGCGCCAAGCGCGCGAGCGCCGAAGTCAAAATTCCCCAACGTCCGCGCCGACAACGTACCCCGGGCGCCCTCCGCGCGCCAAAATGCGGGCAAAGCGTCCCTCGCGTGCGAGCACCCGCACGTGCTCGCCCTCGGTGAGCTCCGCGGCCAGGCGCGCGCGATCGTCGGGGCCCTCACGAACCGCCGCCCGTTCGCGCAGGATCACGGCGCGCGCCCCTTCGCGCCCCCAATCGGCTTTGGCGCCCAGCCCGAGCCCGCTGCCGAGGGCCAGCGCGAACGCCAGGGCCGCGCCGATACCGCAACCGAGACGCAGCGCCTCGGCGCGGATGCGCGCGAGCACCAGCACGAGCAGCGCGCCGAGCCAGATCGAGACCCACAGCGTCAGCGCCAGGCCGTCGGCGCTGAACGCGGAGAAGATGGCCTCGCTCAGAGGCGGGCGATCCTGGATGATCGCCTCGCCTTGGGCTTGCGCCTGTCGCTCGCCGAGCGCTTCACGCGCGACGCGCAGCCCCTCACGCGCCTCGGCGTCGCGCGGGGCGAGCCGCAGCGTGTGCTCGAAATAGCGGATCGCTTGGCCGTAACGTCCGATGGAGCCGTAGGCGCTGGCCAGATTGAAGGACACGTCCGGATCGTCCACACCGGCCTCGATCAGCGCCTCGTACTCGTGCGCGGCGCTCTCGTATGCGCCGCGCGCGAACGCGGCGTTGCCCCGCGCGAACGCCTCGGGGAGCGAGTCGGCACGCGCGCTCGCAGCCGCGAGCGAGCCGGCGAACGCACACGAGGCGAGGAGAAGACAGCGCTTCATGCCAGCTCCCGTTTGTGCGTGCGGGCGGACGCGCCCGGCGCGCGCAGCTCAGCGCGTTCGAGCTCGCGGATCAGCGCGCGCACGCCATCGAGCGCCTTGCTCAGCTCGAGCGCGCCTTGGGCCGCCGGATCGAAGCGCGCGCGCTCGAGCGCGCCGAGCT
>CAZYWR010000268.1:0-4835 GCA_964651185.1 uncultured Polyangiales bacterium | reverse complement strand
CCTACGATCTCCGGCGCCTTTCGCCGCCAGCACGAGCTCGGTGCTCGGTCCGACCTCGTGGTCGAACCCGCGCGCGCACTCGCGCTGGCTACGAATTGCTTGGAAATCCCTACGGACTCAACCTATTCCGCGCTCTAGCATCTTCGCGGAGCGCGCGGAGGCACCAGCGGAGAGCGCGTCGATTCGTCGCATCGAAGTCGTTCCGACCATCACGTCCACCAGCTTCTTCAGGCGCCGCCAGACGGCGTCTTGGCGATATGGAATGCCGTAGCGCGCGCAGAGCGCCTTCGTTTGTTGGTGAAGGCGCTGATACTGCAACATGGGGATATCGGGCCAGAGGTGGTGTTCGATCTGGTAGTTGAGCCAGGCCTGGACGAAGTCGACGGCATCATTTCCGCAGTCGTAGTTCACGGACCCAAGGACCTGCCGTGCAAAGAACTCGCTCTTGTTCTTGAGCTGCATGTCAAAGCGGTAGAGGTCGTCGCCGGTATGATTGGGCCCGATTACGATGAACGCGTGCAGGTTGGTAAAAGCCTCTGCCAGGATCGTGTTGAGCAGGACGAAAACTGCCGGCCACGCCCCGAGCCCCGTGTATACGCCGAGCGGAAGGAACAGGGCTGGCAGGACCGCAAAGCGAACCGTGGCATAAGGCAGGAGGCAGCGCCGCCAAAACTCGCCCCCTGCCCGGGAGAACGGGTTGAAGAGGGCATAAGCGTAAGTGGGCCCAGAGGTCGCTCTGACTCCGGCACGCCTTTGCCGCTCCTTCTGCAGACGTAGGAGCGTCGTGGGCGCGTAGTAGTAGAGCTTCCAGCTGACCGCCAACAGAAGCACGACCACATAGCGGATCCAGAGCGGCGCCTTCATGCGACGAAGGAAGTCGAGGTTCCGCTCCACGAGGTCGGGATCTTGCTGCTCGCCGGTGTAGTAGTGATGCAGCGTGTTGTGTTCGTAGTTCCATGCCTCGGGCACGATCCAGTCGAACCAGTCGATGTACCGCCGCCAGCCCATGGCAAAGACTTCGCTGGTATAGCGGCGCGGTACGCCGGGGACGCGGTCATAGCCGCGATGGCCGACGTGGTGCATGACCATCCAGCGCGTCAGGTTGCCCTGGCTGATGAGCAGCGCCGAGAGCGGATTGGGAGCCAGCCAGGCCGTCGTATAGCCGAGCAAGCTGCACAAGCGACCCCAGCGCTCGACGCGCTTCAGATGGTTCAAGTCAGCGCTCGAGATTCGTTCGAGGATCTCGCGGCGCATGCTGGTGATCTCGCGGGCGAAACCTTCATAGTCGACGTACTCGAGTTCGCGGTCGGATTCGGGAGCGGCTGCTGTCGTCATGTGCGGTCTCATCGCGAGAGGAGGGCTTAAAGGGCCGCGCGGCGCTCATGCGAGCGGTCGCGGATCGTTCCGCCGCGCCCGCGCGATCGTGCTCGCGGACGGTACGTTGACGTTGGACACGAGGCGCAGCTTTTGCAGGCTCCAGATCACCACGTAGCCGAGATCGAATTGCCACCACTCGAGTCCCAGGCGAGCCGAACCTGGAAAAGCGTGGTGGCAGTTGTGCCAAGATTCGCCGGCGGAGGGGAGCGCGAGCCAGGCGACGTTCGCGCTGTGGTCTCCCGTCGCGAAGGGTCGGCGCCCGTGCAGATGTGTTAGAGAATTGATCGCCCACGTGACGTGGTGGACCGTGAAGACCCGGACGAAACCGCCCCAAAGCAGGCCGTCGACGGCGCCGGACCAGGACTGTTCGACCGAGCCGATCACGGCCGCCGGGATCAGAAAGCCCAACGCCACCCACGCGAGGTACAGCCGATTGATCTGCATGATGCGGGGGTCGCGAAGCAAGTCGCGGGAGTAGCGCATCGAGTTGGTCATCGAGTCCTGAAACATCCAGCCGATATGTGCGTGCCAGAACCCGCGCGCGAGCTGGTACCATGAGGAGCCAAAGCGATGCGGACTGTGGACGTCGAGCGGTTCGTCGCTGAACTGGTGGTGGCGACGATGGTTGCTGACCCAATGAACGACGGGGCCCTCGGCAGCTAGTCCCCCAAGGATGAGCAGGGCAGCGTCGACCGGGCGAACAGCTTCAAAGGCGCGATGCGCGGCCAGACGATGGTAGCCGACCGTGATCCCCAGCACGGTCGCGAAATGCATGATGAGCCAGGCGACGATGGCGCTGCGGTGGACACCGCGCTGCATGGCGAGCGAGATTGCGATCGCCGTGAAGACGGTAGGTAACAAAATGGTGGCCAATGCGCCCCACCATTGCCGCGCGATCAGGCGCGCCCCGCTCACCTGGATCGCCGGCATCGGTGGGGCGATCGCCATCGCTTTGCTGACGGCCTCATCTAAGTCAGCCACTCGTGCACCCTCCCTCCAGCCGTCGTGGGCTGCCATCATTCGAAATCGGTCGCACGTACGTCGGCGCAGGTCACATCGTCGGCCGCGCGCTTCATGACGAACGTCGCTGGTTGTCCGATCACGCCCGCTCCGAGCGTGTTCGAGCCCTCCGCCAGGTCGAGCAGGTCGGAGGCGCAGGCGCTCTCGCCGGATCCGTTCACCATGGTGCAGCCGGCGATGCGCATTTCGATGCGTACGGCGCCGTCGTCCGGCCCGTGTAAGTCGCCGGAGATGCGGTCGCAGCTCTCGAGCTGGCCGCTCAGCGAGGCGGTGACGCGCGTCGCCTGCTGGAGGCGCTTGATCCGGCGCAGCGTGACGCCTTGGAGCACTGGGACGTAAGCGTAAGGGCTGCGCGGCGCGGAGGGATCACTGCGGGGGCAGGTCATGGAGGTGGCGCCGTAGCTGTGCGCCGGTGCCGTCGCCGAGCCATCCGAAGCGATCCCACCAGGCGGAACGATGTAGCTCGTCACGCCGAGCGCGCCGTCCTGGTCGTCGTCCAGCCAGCGTGCGCCGTTCACCGCAGAGCCGTCGAAGTCGGAGCCTCCGCGTACGTCTTTCCTGCTGCTCGGCCATTCCCCCGCCGGATCGTCGAGCGAAATCCCCTGCAGCAGCGCGAACTCCGGCGTGACGAAGGAGGTGCCGGGGAGCGCCTCGAGCTCTGGGAGACTCACGGGAGGCGACGCGTCGGCGCTGGTCTTACGCCAGACCTTGGCGGGCGTGTACTGCGCATACGCTTCGGCGTCGACCAGCAGCGATGTCCCCGAGCCACAGATGTCCGGCGTGGCTTGTCCGCAGTCCGTGATGGCGAGGGTCAGCGCGTCACCCTCATACGAAGAGCGTACGATCGCCCAGAGCTGAGACGTGTCGCTGGCGTCTTCGATGCCGGACTGACCGGACAGTTCGATGGCTACCTGCCCATGGAAAGCAAACGTACCGCTTAGGTCGCACGCGCACTTGCCGCCCAGCACCGTGTAGCCCTCGGGACAGCCACCGTCCGGGTCGGAGTCGGGCGGGGTAGGCGGGTCCTGCGGCAGGCTGTCCGCATCGTTCGCCGCACCCGGCTCTTGTGCGTCTGCCACGGCGCCTGCGTCGGTGCGGACGGCTGTCTCCGAGCCCTTGTCCTCAGCCGGGGCGTGCCCCGCGTCGGGACCGCGTCCGGCGTCGGCTTTGGATGCGTCGGCGGCGCTCGCGGCGTCCTCAGGAACGCAGACCGCAGGGAGAGTGTCGCTGACACAGCCGCTCCAGCTATGCCCGAGCGCGAGGACGAGACAGAGGCGAACTTTGTTGATCATGCGGACTCCACTTCGAGGCCGCGCCGGCCGTGTCCAGAGTGACGCGCGGTGAGCACAACCGCCGGAGCTCTCGCGTTCCGCTCACATGGACGACGCCTGCCGCTCGCCGTCGAAGTGCAGGTCGGCCGGTTCGGCCGCGTGCGGCAGCAGCACCTCGGCGAACTGCCGGGCAAGCAGCATGTCTCGACACTTGTAACGCTGGACCTTCCCGCTCGTCGTGACCGGAAGGGCTGCGGGTCGAATCAGAACAACCTGACTCAGAGCGATCCCGTGCTCACGAAGGATGGCGTCGTAGATGCGGCCGCGGAGCTCGCGCCCGAGCTCTTGTCTGTGGATGCAATGCCGCGCGACCTCCTGCACGAACGCAAACTCGGGGCGAGCGCGGCCCGGTAGCGCGAACGCCGCGCCGGGGCGTCCATCGAACGCGAGGTGGCACGTGCGAACGGTATTCTCGAGATCATTGGAGTGATGGATGCGGCCGTCGATCCACAGGATGTCTTCGAGTCTGCCCAGGACGAAGAGCTCTCCATCATGGATGATGCCGGCATCGCCGGTGCGCAGGAAAGGGCCCTCGTGGTCGCGTGTATAAGCCTGAAAGGCTGAGCTCTTGTCGTGCTCGCGCCAGTAGCGCTGTGAAACGTTCGGACCGGCGATCCAGATTTCGCCCACCGCGTTTGTGCAGGTCGTGAGCGAGATCGGGTCCACGATGGCGATACGCTGTCCGAGCCGGGGACCGCCGCAGCCGACGAGCGTGCGATAGCTACTGGGGTGGGCGGCAGGCGAAGAGACACGGCTGATGCTGCCCCTTTGCAGCGCGTCGCTGCTCGCGCGGAGCACGACTGGAGCTTCCGATGCGTTCGCGCCGCTGATGAAGAGCGTCGCTTCTGCCATGCCATAGCACGGGTAGAACGCGTTACGGTCGAAGCCGCAGCGCGCGAACTTCTCGGCGAAGCGGTCGAGCGTGTCTGCGCGGATCGGCTCCGCTCCTACGAATGCCACCTTCCAGGAGCTCAGGTCGAGGTACGCGAGATCCTCGTCCTGGACGCGCTGCACGCACGACTCGTAAGCAAAATTGGGCGCGCCGCTGGTCGTGGCGCGGTAGTGCGAGATGAGCTGCAGCCAGCGCAGCGGCTGCTGGAAGAAGGC
>CAZYWR010000267.1:0-3310 GCA_964651185.1 uncultured Polyangiales bacterium | reverse complement strand
CCGCGTGCTCCATGTGTACGCCCTCCCACCTGTCGTCCGCGAGGCGGGGGTACCCACCGTCGAACACGAGGGCCAGCGCCACACCCTTCATTGAGGAGGGATTCAATCTCGAGGCGAGGGTCCGTACGTAAGGGAGAGACGTTGACGCGACCCGCGGGCATGGCCCATTGTATGAACCAGGCAGGTCCTCCGTGATAGCTCGCCTACGAATGGGTTGGTTTTTGGCGCTGTGGCTGCTCGCGCTCTCGGCAGCTTGGGCCCAATTGGGTTCTTCGTCCGTGCGCGCGATCGCGCCAGCGCATGCCGCGCGGCCCGGCGCGCAGCGCGATCGCGGGCCGCTCGCCCGCGCTGCGGCCCGCCCCTCGGCGGAGCTCGTGGTCGTGATCTCGATCGACGGGCTGCGCCCGGACGTGATCACGCCGAGCATGACGGCCTTGCACCGCTTGTTTCTGCAGGGCGCGAGCGCCAAGGTCGCACGCACCATCAATCAGTCGGCTACCTTGCCATCGCATGCGTCCATGGTCAGCGGAGTCGAACCGGCGCAGCACGGGCTCAACTTCAACGCCTATAGGCCCGAACACGCCAACATCGCGCGTCCCACGATGTTCACGGCCGCGCACGCGGCTGGTCTTCCGACCACGATGTTCGTGGGCAAGGCGAAGCTCAAGCACCTGCTCACCAAGCCGAGCGACGCGGAGCTGAAGATCGCGGGCATCCACTGCAAGCGGCTCGTCAAGGAAGCGACCCCGCAGCTGCAGAAGCAGCGGCGCGGCATCTTGTTCCTGCACTTCGCCGATCCGGATAGCGCCGGTCACCGCTACGGCTGGATGAGCGACGAGTACATCGACGCGGCACGCCACGCCGACGATTGCGTCGAGTCCGTGATGCAGACGATCGAGCACGGCGGCCACATGGCGCACACGCTGCTGCTCGTGACCTCGGATCACGGCGGCCATGGCCGCAGCCACGGCACGCGCATGGAAGTCGACCAGCGCATTCCCTGGTACGCCTGGGGCGCTGGCGCCCACAAGGGCCGCACCGAGCGCTCGGTCCACACGTTCGATACGGCCGCGACGGTGCTCGCTGCGCTCGGCGTGAAGGCCCCGGAGAGCATGCAAGGGCAGCCGGTCGCTGAAGCGCTGAACGGCGCGCTCGGCCCGGCGGGACTGTCGCTCGTGGGCAGCCCGCTCGACGGCGAGTCGCCCTAGCCCGCTTTCACTCGCAGTGATGGTGCCGGGCTGAGTCTTTCGGTCTAACTCGGCGTCGTGCGCGCTCGCCGTACTAGAGCACAGCGATCGCGATGCGGGCCGGCTGCGGCGTGAACGGTCAGCGCACTGCGTACGCCGTCCTGCTCGACGCAGCGCGCGCTCACTGACTGGTGATCGACTCGGCCTTGGTCGGATCGATCGGGAACTTGGGCGTGCCAGCGAGCGCACGTTCACGCTTTTGCGCGCGCCCCAAGCGACGCTTGCGAATGCGCCGGCGCGCCTTCGTGATGGTGGTGTTGGACGGCATCTTGAGCTCTCCGTAATGTGTCTACGCGTTCGCGTGTCCGCGCACCGCGAGGTTCCAGCAGGCGACGGACCGCCCACGAAACTGGCCGGCCTATGTAGCGGGCGACGCATGCCGGGTCAAGCGGCCGATCGAGTGTCCAGATCTAGAGTCGCTCCACTTCGGCGCGATACGCGGCGGCGACCCGTTGGGTCACGGGGCCGGGCTGACCGTCATGTCGAGTGTCCAGATCTAGAGTCGCTCCACTTCGGCGCGATACGCGGCGGCGACCCGTTGGGTCACGGGGCCGGGCTGACCGTCATGGATGCGCGCGCCGTCGACTTCGACCACGGGCACGATCAACCGTACCGAGCTGGTCAGGAAGAGCTCGTCGGCGGCATAGGCGTCGTGAATATGCAGCAGGCGCTCGCGCGCGGCGACGCCGATCTGCGCGCAGCACGCGAGCACGCGATCGCGAGTGATGCCGGGCAGGATGCCGAGCGCCAAGGGTGGCGTATAGACTCGTCCGCCTTGCACCACGAAGAGCGAGCTCGTCGCCCCTTCGAGCAGCTCGCCGTAGGCCCCCAACAACAGCGCGTCCTCGGCGCCCGCGCGCTGCGCTTCTCCGAGCGCCAGCAGGTTGTTGAGATAGGCCGATGGCTTCGCGCCAGCCCACAAGGGTGACGGCGGTGCCACGCATGAGATGGTGCGGATGCCACGCTCGTAGAGCGCGCTCGGAGGCGGCTCGAGCGGACGTACGAGGATAACCCGACGCCCCGCACCCGCACCCCGAGGCGCGAGCGCCTCCGGCAGCTCGCCGCGCGTAATCATGATGCGGACGTAGCGCTCCGGTGCGGCGACCGCGGCGATCGCACGCTCCACTTCCTCCGCCAGCCGAGCGCGCGACGTACCGAGCTCGATGCCCAAGATCGCGCACGAACGCTCGAGCCGAGCCAAGTGCAGATCGAGCGCGTCGGGCACGCCGCGATAGGTGCGGAGCGCTTCGAACACCGCGTCGCCATAGAGAAAGCCGCGATCGAGCACGCGGATCCGCGCCTCCTCGAGCGGTGCGATCGTGCCATCGACGCTTGCGATCCCGAGCATGCTGCTCGATAGCTCCAGCCTTCAGGCTTTCAAGGTCGTAAGCAGCTTGCGCGCGCGCTCGTGGCTCGCCTGCTCCGCGAGCGCGCGCTCGGCCATGGAGATGGCCTTCGCGCTGTCGCCCTGGAGCCGCGAAATCTCGCCGAGGTGATAATAGACGTCTGCTTTGGTGATGGGCGCGTCGCGGTCGAGCTTCTGCAAGAGCAGACCGCGGAAGGTCTTCTGCGCCCGCTCGAGCTCGCCGAGCTCGAACGCGAGCAGCCCGAGGTCCGCGAGCACTCCGACGTTGGTCAGATCGACGCGGTAGGCGGCGTCGAGCTCCGTGAGCGCGCGCGTGAGCTCGCCGAGGCCGCGGTGCGCGCGCGCCAAGAGCCGATGATAGCCGGCCACATCCTTGACGCGCCGCCCGCCGTAGGAGGCGATGATCCGCTGCAGAACTGGGATCGCCTCGGCCTGGCGGCCCGCCGAGAGGTACAGCTCCGCCACCGGCACGAGCACGTTGCGATCGTCCGGCGTGAGCTGACTGGCGCGCTCGAGCAGACTCAGCGCGCGCGCCGGATCTTGGAGTTTGTCGCGGTAGAGCTCGGCGCCGCGGCGCAGGAACGCGACCTTCTGGGCGCGATCTTGGCTCAGCTCCGCCTCCTCCGCGAGCAGCGCGGCGAGCTGCGCGTGCGCGCCCGTGCGCTCGTAGAGCGCGAGCAGGCGCTCGCGTGTCTCC
>CAZYWR010000266.1:0-15519 GCA_964651185.1 uncultured Polyangiales bacterium | reverse complement strand
GGTCGAGGAAGCGCCGGATTTCCTGCCGCATCTCGATGTCTTCGGGCGCACCCCCGAAACCGCCGTGCGGCATGGCCTCGAAAACATGCAACTCCGCATCGACGCCGGCGGCGCGCAACTTGCGGTGCATGCGCACGGCGTTGGACAGGAAAAGGTCGCGCGTGCCCGCCTGGATGAAGGTGGGCGGAAATCCGCTCACGTCCGCGAAAAGCGGCGAGAGGTACGGGTGCGACAGGTCGTGCCCGGCGGCGTACAGCCGCCCGCGAGGCACACGACCAGATGGCGGATCAGCTTCACGTTCGCGAGCGCCTGTTCGCGCAGCTTCTGCGTCTCTTCGGCGGGCGCGCCCGAGCTGAGCAACTGGTCGAGGAGGAGGCGCTTCTCTTGCTGGATCGCAGTCAAGCCATCGACGTCGGCGCGCACCGCGAAGTTGCGCTCATCTTCCAACACCCTGGCAAACTCGGCGACCAGCGAAGACACGTCAACTCTCCTCTTGAATCATCCTGTCGGCGAGGCGTTCGGCGTCGACCATGAAGTCACCGTGCGCGATCGCCTTGGCCAGCATCGCCACCTTCGACGGATCCGAGAGCGCGGGTAAGCGCGCCTCGGCCAGCTTGCGGGCCTCGCTCGACACGGCAACTTTGGTAGATGGATCGGTGCCGCCCTTTTGCGCCGTGCGCTGCGGAGCGGTTCCGGCATCGACGAGAGGGCGTTGAATGCCGTTGATCTTCATCGCCTGTTCCTCCAAACGGCTTATCGGACGCCGCTGAATGGAACTTTAGGGCGTCGAGGACCGAGTCTCACGTACGCTATCTGACAGCCTAATTTCGGGAGCTTGCGGGTCCTGGGCCGGCCGCAAGGCGAGCAGCTGGATGGTGCTGAAGCCGTTTCGGGCGAGCTTTTCGTCCTCGCCGCTGCCCTGCCGGTTCCAGGAGCGGCGCGCGAGGTGCTGGGCGCCGTCGACGCGCGCCTCGTAGCCGTCGAACTCGATGTGCTTCACCTCACCATGCGCGTCGAGCTCGAGCTCGTGGATGCGCTCCACGACCGCCATGTGGCCGTGCCGACCTTCGCTGCCGCTGCCGGTCAGCATGAGCGCGACCTGGCCCTTGGCGAGCTTGTCTTGCAGATCGGCGAGCTTTTGTCCGGAGCGGTCGAGCTGCACCACCTGCGCCCAGTCGCCGCGCAGGCTGCCGTCCTGCGCGTCTTCGGTGACGGTGTTCGAAGTCGGGTAGCCCCAGCCCGCCGCGCGCGCGACGACGGGCACCTCGAAGCCCGCGCGGCGCGCGGCCTCGAACGCAAACAAGTTGCACTTGTAAGCGTCGCGATAGCCCTGGGCCTGCGCGACGCTGAAGCGCGCGACGCCGCCGGCTGCGGGCGTCTCGATGCTGCTCGCGAGGTCGCGCTCGGTGAGCGTGCCTTCGCGCGCCCACTGCTTGCCGCCGTTCGGCGCGCTGATCGCGTAGGCGGCTTGGGCCAGCTTGGCGGTGGCGCCTTGCAGGTTGGGGAGCGGCGCCGTGACGGCGCTCTTCGCCGGCGCGATACCGCCTTGGCTCGCGCGCGCTGCGGCGAGCGCGCTGCGCTCGCTGGCGAGCGACTGCGTCGAGCCCTGCGCGTCGCCGCCGAGCGCCTTCAGCACCGAATCGGCGAGACCGATGCCGCCGCCCTCGGCCATGCGCTCGGCGATCACTTCGTCGAACATCGACATGTACTGGCCGGACGCGCCTTCGCTGCTCATCATGCCGCCGCCCTTGGCGGTGCTGCGCATGACCTTGAGCAGCTGCTGCATCAGGATGCCTTCGAACTTGCGCGCAGCGTCGATCCTCGCGCGCTGGGCGGGGTCTTCGTTGCGCTCACGCGCCTGCTGAGGCGCCGAGCCGTCGACCTTGACGTTCACTGCACCTCGACGCGCGCCTGCAGCGCACCGGCGTTGCGCAGGGCCTGAAAGATGGCGATCAGGTCACGCGGACGCACGCCCACCGCGTTGAGCGCGTCGACCAGCTCCTTCAGGCTCGCGGACGCCTTGACGTGAACGAGCCCGCTCGCGCCCTGGCTCACGTCCACCTGTGTCTGCGGAACGACGACCGTCTGCGCATTGCCGCCCATCGTAAAGGGCGCGGGTTGCGAGGCTATCTGCTGCTCTTGGATCTCGACGGTCAAGCCGCCCTGGGCGATCGCGACCTCCGAGATGCGTACCGCCGCACCGACCACGACCGTGCCCGTGCGTTCATCTATCACCACGCGTGCGGAGCTGTCTGGATCGACTTCGACCAGGGAGACCGCGGCCAGCAGGCCGACCGGGTTCTTTTCGTACTCGCTCGGCGGCTTGACCTGCACGCGACCGCCGTCGAGGGCGCTGGCCGTACCGGCGCCGAGCGCCGCGTCGATCGCCTGGGCAATGCGCTGCGCATTGACGAAGGAGGGCTCGCGTAAGTTGAGTACGAGCTCGGTTCCCGCCGGCACCGGCATGGACACCTGACGCTCGACCAAACCTCCTTCAGGCACGCGCCCGCTCGTGGTGTGGTTCTTCTGGTACGAGCTCCCAGTCAAGCCGACGGCGGCGAAGCCACCGGTCAGCACCGGGCCCTGCGCGACGGCGTACACCTTCTTATCTGCACCGAAAAGCGCTGTCTGCAGCAACGTGCCGCCGAACAAGCTGCGCGCGTTGCCGAGCGACGAGACCGTCACGTCCACGCGCGCGCCCGACGACGCAAACGGCGGAAGCGTGGCCGTGACCATCACGGCCGCGGCGTTTCGGGTCTGGATGGAGTGCTGGTCGACCGTCGCGCCCAGGCGGCGCAGCATGGCGGCCGTGCTCTGCACCGTAAACAGCGCCTGACCGTAGTCTCCCGTGTTGTTCAGGCCGACCACGAGTCCGTAGCCGATCAGCTGGTTCGCGCGGACACCGTTGACCTCGCACAAGTCTTCCACGCGCGCGGCGGAGGCGGCGCGCGGTGTGCACAGCACCGCGGCGAACAGGAAGACGAGAATCCAGGCTTGCCTCATACGCATTCGTGCGTCCCTCAGAACGGCCGGAGTTTGGCCCAAAGGCGGGTGAACCAGCCGCGCTGCTGGTTCTCATTGAGCACGCCACGCCCGGAGAACTCGATCTGAGCATCCGCGATGGAGCTGCTGTTGGCGGCGTTGGTGGAGTCGACGTCCTCGGCGCGCACCGCACCGCTGATGTAGATGTGGACCTCTTCGTCGTTGATCAGGATCACCTTGGTGCCCTCCACGAAGAGGTCGCCGTTCGGCAGCACCTTTTTGACGCGCACCGCGATCGACCCGACCATGTGCGTGTCACGCGAGGTGTCGCCTTTCGCTTTGAAGCTGGCACTGCTCATCCACTCGATGAGCTTCTCCGGGTTGATGTCGGGGTAGGCTTTCGCCAGCGCCGTGGTCAGACCAAAGAAGTTCGGCACGCCGAGCGATTCGGACGAGTCGCGGTCCAGGTTCGTACTGGCGTCCCCGGCGGCGTTGGAGGTCTCGTCGATGCGAATGGTCACCAGATCGCCGACCCGGTAGGCGCGAAAGTCGGCAAACAAGCCGCGCCCGTTTTCAGGCCAGAGCGAACCGGAGGTGACCGGCGCGAGCCCGGTCTCGTACTTGCCCTCCTTGTACTTACGCTCTTTCACGTTGGTGGTGTCGACGGAGGGGCCGATCGCGCTCGGACCACAAGCAGACGCAGCCAAGGCCAAGGCAGCGAGCAAGCGACGACTCATGGGATGACCTCCGCCGACTGCGCGTCGAGCACACGCGCCTTGAGACTCTTCTTCGTGATCTGGTTGGTGACGCGGATCTCGTCGCCGATCCGGCCGGGCTGCTGCGCGACCGCCGGAGCGCTGACGCGCACTGCGCCACTCACGGCGATGAGCTTCAGCTCGGCGCCCGGCATCACCACCGGCTCCGGGCAGCTGACTACGGCCTGCACGCTCAGGCGTTGCGTGCGCTCGCCTTGGCGTACGATGAGCGCGGCGTGGGTGCGGCCGCTGACCTTGCGCGGTGTCGCCTCGGCTTCGAGTTCGAAGGGCCCTTCGGCGATCGTCAGTGGCGTGAGGGTCGAGAGCTCGGTGACGCTGCAGGGTGCAACGCGCGCCGAGAGCGCCTTCTTGGCGAGGTCATCGAGCTCGGCGGCGGCGAGCGTGTGGGCGTGGCGCACCACGCGTACGCTGCGCGGGATGGCCAAGCCGCGCGCGTCGCGGCCGCTCTCGTGCAGCTTCGCTTTGATGTCGCTCGCGCGGATCACGCGGCTCTCACCCGGCAGCGGCGCAGGCGCCAGATCGAGCGCGCCGAGGTCCGTGCCCTCGAGCGCCGGCAGGATCATGGCCAGCGTCACGCGCTCGCTCTCGATCGCGATATCGTTTCGCTCGCGCGCGACAGTGCGCGCTTCGACATCACTTCGGTCGCGCGCGGCGGCGCGCGCTTCGATATCTTCGGCGCGCGCCGCGGTGCGCGCGAGCGCGAACTGGGCGAGCACGGCGCACACGGCGCACCACGAAGACGGTTGCTTGAGCATCGCAGGCGGAGCGTTCTGCAGGCCTCATGCCAGGGGGAAAAATCCCCGTTTTCTCGCTCTAAAAGCCAGCGTTTCGTGCGCGAGACACCGAAACGCGAGCGTCAGGCGCGTGGCGCGCGTTGACCTGCTGACGGGGCCCTCCACGCGAGCTCACTCGCGTGGAGCCATGGCGATCGCCGCTCCTCGCGGCCCCGGAAGCGTCTGGTTTTCGAAGCATGGTAAGCTCCACATGATGACCGCTGGTCGTACCCTGGCCGACAAGCTGCGCAACGCGCTCGAGCCGCGCAGCGAGATCCGCGAAGCATACCTGTTCGGCTCGGTTGCCCGCGGAGACACGCACGCGCAAAGCGATGTGGATGGAGCCGTCGTCATCGATGACGAGCTGCTCGATCCCCCCGGCTACGGGTACGAGGCCGAGCTCGGCGCGGAGCTGCAGCAAGCGCTCGCGCGCCCGGACGTCGACGTCGTCGTGCTCAACCGCGCGCCTCCGCTCTTGTATTATCGGGTGCTGAAAGACGGGATTCGGCTCGTGTCGCGCGACCTGGTCGCGACGACCACCCGCGAAGGACGCGCGCTGTCTCGTTACTTCGACTATCTTCCGCAGCTCGCCAAGATCGAAGCCGCGCGCAGGGCGAGCCGACGGGCTCCCAAGTGAGTCCCGGCGCGCCCGACTGGCTGTTGCTCCGGCGCCACCTGCTTGCCCTCGAGCAGGCGCTGCAACGGCTCGAGCCCCATCGGAACGTCTCGCTGGATGACTACCTCGCGGATTTGGAACCTGCCATGGACCGTCGAGCGCGGGCTCTTGGTCTGCGCGCAGAACGTCCTCGACATCGCGACCCATATCGCGGCCAGCGCCGCGGTGGACGCCCCCGACATCGACGCACTCGGCCAGCTCGGCGTCGTTCCGAGGACGCTGGCTGCACGCATCCGACCGCTCGCGGGTCTCCGCGACGTGCTGGTGCACGCCTATCTCACCGTCGACTCCAAGCGCGTTCACGGCGTCCTGCAGCAGAATCTCCCTGAGCTCCACGAGCTCGCGAAGCAGCTCGAGCGCTTCGTCGATGAGCGCTCGCCGCGCTAGCTGCCTCCGCGCGCGGAGAGGAAGTCGTCGCGGTTGAAGCGTAGCCAGATGTAGTGCTGACACATCTCGTCGATGGAGCGCTCGCCGAAAGTTACGTAGCGGGGTTGCTGCTTCACCCCGTTGATCACGGGCTGGTTGTCGGCGCTGTTGTCGTACTCGCAGTTGCCGGTGAGCTGATCGTCCGGACCGTAGGGCACGCCGACCTTGAATAGGTAGTCGAGCTGCCAGTTGAAGTCCCAGTGCGGGACGTCGTCCAGACACGTTGTGCTGCCACCGGGTTGTTGGAGGCTCGCGTCCATGCGCGCAGCGAGCTGGTGCGCATGTGGAGTCATCCCCACGATGTCGCCCGGCACGAACGTCCCGCCAAAAAGCCCGCCGCCGAAGGTGCTGAGCTGGCTCATCGGCGTCGTGATCGTGGAGACCACGTGCGGGTTGCCGGGGGGCAGATTGACGGGCCCGAACACGGTCGTGCGGTAGACGATACGCTCGGGCAGCTCGCCGTCAGGAAGCGTCCAGAGCGCGATCTTGGTCTCGTCCGGCTTAGGCGTTTCGCCCTTGGGTAAGAACGCCGTGTTGTAATGCACCTGAATGATCAGCCCCGAACCGCCCTCGATGTACGCCGCGTCGCCGGGATCGAAGAAGACCGCCTCGCTGCCGGGACGGTAGCTGAACATGTTCTGAGAGTCGACGCCGGTGCCGCCAAAGCAGACGTAGCCGGGCTTGGGGTCGCTCTGATCTTTGGCACGGACAGTCTGGTACTGGTCCGCGCTCACGCGGTGGATCTGTACGTGATGCACTTCCGAAGCCTGCTCGGGCAGGATCTGCAGCGCAGTCAGATAGGTATCTCGCGGCAGCGTATCGAGCACAAAGCAGCGATACTCGTCCGCGTTGGCTGGCGGCGTGTAGCCCACGCCCGAGCTCATCATGATCGACGGCGCGCCGAGATCCTGCTTCGCGCGCGGGGCAGGTGCGACGTAGTCAGCGGGCCGGCCTTCGAGATAGCCGCCGTCTCGCCAAGCCGTGAACGTGTCGAGCGCGTCTTGGGGCAGCGCGGGATCGTCGCGTATGTCGCGACAGTCGCGGTTCCAAGGCGAAGGCGGCATCGCGCGCGAGGTCACCGCCGACACGATCGCGTCCTGCACGGCCTCGACCGAATCCCAGTCGTCGAGCGGCACCGGCCCGATCCCGCCCTGCACGTGGCAACCGAGGCAGCGCGATTCGATCCAGGGCCGGACGTCGCGGTGATAGGTGACGGCTTGCGCGCTTTCGCTCGGGTCCGCGCTCGAGCTGTCGTCGCTCTCATCGTCTCCGACGCTTGGCGCGGAGTTGCCGCTGCACGCGGCGAAGAGCGCGCACGCGACGAGAGCGCTGCCAAGCCTGAACGGCGCGCCAACGTTGCGGGATACAGAGTCACTCGAAGATTGCATGGCTGCCCGTGAAAGATGCTTTCGCATTCTTAACCGCGCTCGACCCTTTTGCGAAGGCATGGACGTGAACGATGCCCTAACAAGCTCGCTTCACGCCCGACCACGTCCGCGCAGCTCTTCGGAACGCGCGAAAATCGCGAGAATTTCTCAGCGATGATAGGAACGCTGGATGCTCTACCGCGCGCGGCGATTCGCTCTCCCGGGGCTTCTTTTGGCAGTCGGCGTCGCCTCGACGGCGAGCGCTCAAGGGAGCGCAGCGCCTGATCGGCCCGCCGCCCCGGCGCTCGCTTCTCCGGTCTGCGAGCAGCCGTCCGCGCCTGACCCTCCCGCAGACGCGCGCGCGCAGTCGGCGAGCGAGCCGAAGCCCTCGCGCGACGCGAGCGCCCCCACGGCGGCGGCGACGGAACGAGTCGCTGCCCCCGACATCCGTTCGGTTCGCTTCATGGCCAACGACGCCGAACGCCTCGCGTTATACGTGCGCGCCGGCGGCACGTGGCAATCGCTCTGCACATCGCCTTGCAGCTTCACGCCGCCCGAAGGTCCTGCCGACTACGCCGCAACCCCGCAAACACTGGATGCCCGGCTGCGCGTGTCTGCCCGCGATCTCTGGCTCGTCGAGGGTGACGGACTCCAGGCGACGTTCCGCGATCGTAGTTACGTCCGCAAGGTCGGCGCGGTGCTGGCGGGCCTCGGAGCGCTCGCGTTCGTCCCCGTGATCGCGACCGGCCCTGATAAGCAGACCGTCGCTGGCGTCGGAACCGCCCTGGGCGCGATCGTCGTCAGCGGTGTGATCATGCTGGCGATGCCAGATCGGATGAAGTTGACCCGCTGCATCGGATGCAACCCAGCACGCC
The DNA here is from genome assembly GCA_964651185.1 of uncultured Polyangiales bacterium. Lineage (GTDB taxonomy): Bacteria > Myxococcota_A > Polyangia > Polyangiales > DASUME01 > DASUME01. The sequence goes on along the minus strand of CAZYWR010000266.1, from coordinate 7,644 downwards.
GGGGTCCGTCCGCATCTCGTTGAGCGAGGAGACGGGTGGACGCGCGCGTGCGATAGTTCCGGCGCATGCAGAAGCCACAGCGCGTCGCGGTGCTCGGCGCAAATGGAGTGTACGCGCGCCACTTGATCCCGCGGTTGGTCGCACGCGGCCATCGTGTACGGGCGCTCGTGCGAAGGCCGGAGTCGGCAGGGCTCGCCATCGCATGCGGCGCAGAGGTCCGGGTCGCCGACATCTTCGACGAGCGGTCGCTGCGATTGGGCCTAGAGGGCTGCGATGTGGCCATCAATCTCGCGACGTCGCTGCCTGGACCGAGCGGGCGAGGCGACTTCGAGAGCAACGACCATTTGCGCCGTCGTGGCACGCCCATCTGGGCCGAGGCGTGCAGGCAGGCGCGCCTGCCACGGATGGTCCAACAAAGCATCGCCATGGTCAACGCAGCGGGCGGCGACGCATGGTCAGACGAAGACACGACCGCGAGCGACCTAGGAAACGAGACCGCTGCGCGCGCCATCGCCGCCGCGCTGTCCATGGAAGAAAGCGCGCGCGACTCCGGGATTGCATGTCTGGTCCTGCGCGGGGGCCTGTTCTACGGGCCCGGCACCGGCTTCGATGACGAGTGGTTCTCGCGAGCACGAGCCCGGAAGCTGCGTCTCCCCGGCGACGGCCAGTCCTTCGTTTCGCTCATTCACATCGCCGACATGGCAGATGCGACCGCTGCGGCGATCGACGACTGGCCCTACCACGAGACGCTCATCATCTCCGACGATCAGCCGACGCGCTGGCGCGACCTGTTCGGGTTCATCGCGCGCGCGGTGGGGGCGGACGAACCGAAGTCCGGCGGCCAGCTCGGCTTTCCTTCATTTCGCGTTCGCAATGCCCGCGCGCGCGAGGCACTCCACTGGGCGCCGCGCTACGCCGACTATCGCATCGGGCTCGCACGCTGACGGCCGAATGAGTCGTCGCCTAGCGACATCGTCCACGGCGGATGGGCGTTAGTTCGCGCCCGGGATGTCGCGATCGGTGAGCGTCTGCAGAAACGCGACGATGGCGTCGATCTCATCCTCGTCGAGACGCGGCGACTCGCCTTCCGGCTGATTGTACGGCGGCATGTCGGCGTTTACGTTTTTGTGATGGCGGCTCGGCAGATCGTCGAACTTGTGCGTGCCGTACCAGCGTGCGGGCTCGGTCGAGCGCGTCGCGTAGAAGCGCACGACCTCGTGCAAGCTCGTAAATACGCCGTTGTGCATGAAGTGACGGCGCAGGGCGACGTTGCGCAGGGATGGGGTTCGGAAGGCACCGCAGTACCAAGGATCGTCGGTGTGCATGCGTGGATCCTCGCGCTCGCACAGGCCGAGATCGAAGTGCTTCGCGTCGCGATTGTGCGGGAGCGCTCGGTTGCGCGGTACCGCGACGATATCGTAGCCGTAGTCGGTGAACATCGAGCTCTCGGGCAAGCCGCTGCTCGGATCGAGGCGGTGACACGCGCTGCACGCCCCCTTGTCCATGTCGCGAAAGAGCGCGAGGCCGCGCGCTTCACGCGCTGTGAGCTGCGACGTGCCGCGCACGTAGTCGTCGTACTTCGAGGAAAAAGGCGAGAGCGCGCGGCTGGTCAGGAATGCCTCGAGGCATAGGCCGATCGCGCGCATCGTTCGCTCGTCGTTCGCGAACGCGTCGTCGAACTCCGCGCGCAGTGCGTCGGCGTAGCGCGCGCGCGCGATCTTGCTCGTGACCTGATGAACACCGCGGTTCCCCATCTCGTCTGGATTCAACATGGGCTGGCGCACCAGCTCCGCGATGCTGTCCGCGCGGCCGTCCCAGAAGAAGCCGCCGAACGCTTCGGGCAGCTCGGAGTCGTCGTCCCAGACCATGTGCATGCGTCGCACGAACCGCAAGTACAGGACCGAGGGCGTGCTGCGGCGTGCGTAGTGACCGCCGCGGCTCCCGCGCGGCGTGCCGAGATCGGAGCCGTTGTCGCCCGCGTATCCCTGCTTGGGATCATGACAGCTCGCGCAGCTCGTGCCCGCAGGCTCGGACAGACTCGCGTCGAAGAACAGCGCTCGACCGATGGAGACGCGCGCAGGCTCTGCTTGAAGCGGCGTGTCGATCAGCGCACGCGGCTCCTCCTTCGGCGCACGATGGAGCTTGACCTTCGTGACCTGCACGCCGTGCGCGAGTCGCTGCAGCGCGAACGACGCGACGAGCACGGCAGCGATGACAGCGCCCCCATAGGCGCTCCGCCGATCCATGAGGCCCGAGCGTGCCGTCACCAGATGCCGATTTCGTGGCGATCACGCAAAATCGTGCGACCTCGCGCGCTGTCACGCAATCGTCGGAGACGCGCAAGAGACGAGTCACATACGCGATGGAGGCTTGTCGCGCTCTCGGGGGGTTCGGGCGAGCGACTCGCTCGGTTCCTCTTCATTGGAGGTGAGCATGCGACGAGGCTTGCGTCTTGGTTGTGGATCGCTTTGGGCGTTGTACAGCTTGGGCCTGTCTTCTTGCGCTGATCCGTCGGTCGGCGAAGAGATCGCGGGTCAGACAGAGGCGCTGACGAGCTCGGCCATTCAGCACGTGTTCGTGATCGCGATGGAGAACCACGACTCCACGCAGATCTACGGCAACACCTCGAGCGCGCCTTACATCAACAATACGCTGATTCCGAGCTACGCAAGGGCTACCAATTTCAACGACGAGCTCGCGCTGTCGATCCCGAGCGAACCGCACTACGTGTGGATGGAGGCCGGCACGAATGCGTTCTCGGATCACACGTTCACGAGCGACAGCGACCCGTCGAGCTCGAACAGCACGAGCAACACGAACCACCTCGTGACGCAGATCAAGAACACGACGAACGGCGTCACCTGGCGGACGTACCAAGAAGGCCTGAACGCTTCGACCGGCAGCTGCCCCATCCACTCGAGCGGCTTTTATGCGGCGAAGCACGACCCGTTCGTGTTCTTCAAAGACGTGGCCGGCAGCCCGCCCTCTGCGACGAACGCATACTGCGTCGCGCATCACCGCGCGTACAGCTCGCTCGCGACCGACCTCGCGAACAACGACGTGGCGAGCTTCACCTTCATCACGCCGAACCTGTGCAACGACATGCACGGCGCATCGGGCTGCCCCGATTCGGACACGGTTCGTTCGGGCGACACGTGGCTCGCAAGCGAGCTGCCGCGTCTCATCAGCTACGTGAACAGCCACCAAGGCGTCATCTTCATCACGTGGGACGAAGGCAGTAGCACCCTCAAGATGCCCTTCCTCGCGATCGGCCCCGGCGTAAAGCCAAACTACGCCGGATCTGTCAGCTATAACCACAGCTCCGTGGTCAAGTCGATCGAACAGATCCTGCAGCTGCCCACGCTCTCGAGCGTCTCGAGCGCGAACACGCTCTCCGACCTGTTCACGGCCGGAAACTATCCGTAGTCAGTCGGACATACTCAGCGTTCGCTGGTCTTACGCAACATCTCGTCCGCCGCCGTGACGACGCGCTGGTTGACTTCGTAGGCGCGCTGGCTCGCGATCAGGTCGATCATTTCGTTCACGACTTCGACGTTGGACCCTTCCAGAAAGCCCTGCGACACCGAACCGGTGCCCTGCTCTCCTGGGTTGACGATGAACGCTTGGCCGCTGGCGGCCGTCGCCGTGTAGAGGTTGCGGCCGGTGGACAACAAGCCGCCCGGGTTCGCGAAGTTGGCGATCTGCAGCTGACCGACCTCGACGGCGTTGGCCTGGTTGGGTTGGGTCACGCTGATCATGCCTGTCGAGGAGATGGTGATGTTGGTCGCGTCGACGGGGATGGTGATGGTCGGCTCGATCGGGAAGCCGTCCGAGGTGACGAGGCGGCCGTCGGCGTCGGTCTTGAGGTTGCCTGCACGCGTATAGGCCATGTCGCCGTTCGGCCGCTGAACCTGGAAGAAGCCGTTGCCCTCGATCGCGATGTCGAGCGGGTTGCTGGTCTGCTGGAGCGTACCTTGCGCATGCAGCGCTTGGGTCGCCGCCGTGCGCACGCCGAGGCCGACCTGCAGCCCGGCAGGCGCGCTCGCTCCGGTGCCCGTCTGCCCGCCCGGCGCGCGGATGGTCTGGTAGAGCAAGTCCTGGAACTCGGCGCGGCTCTTCTTGAAGCCGGTCGTGTTGACGTTCGCCATGTTGTTGGCGATGACGTCGATGTTGGTCTGCTGGGCCTGCATACCGGTGGCCGCCGCATGGAGCGCTCTGAACATCTTACTTCTCCTGAAATCTGCTGGATGAGGTCCCCGCGCACAGGGGCGGGCGCGAACGCGTAGCGCGCGTCACTGCCTGTTACCGATATCGCGCACCGTGCGCTGATCGATCTGTTGGAACGTCTCGATAGTTTTCTGCAGCGCGTCGAAGCTGCGCTGCACCGTGATGAGCTCGTTCAGCCCGGCGACCGGGTTCACGTTCGAGGCCTCGAGGTGGCCCTGCACGATTTGCGTGCCCTGAGGTTTGATCAGCTCGGAGCCCTGCGCCACGGTGTACGTGGTCGTGCCCTCGCGCGTGATCTGCCGGGGGTCGGTCACGTCGCGGATCGCCAAAGTCGCGATGTCTTGACCGTTGGCGCGCACCACGCCGTTGCCTGTCACCTGAATGTCCTTCACGCCTTTGGGAAAGACGATGTTCCGTCCGCTGTCGGCGAGCACCGCACCGCCGTCCACCGTCGAGAGCTGGCCGTCGTCGTTGAGCACGAAGTTGCCCGAGCGCGTGAGCCTGTCGCCCTGCGCCGTGCGCACCACGAAGTAGCCCGGTCCGTTGATCCCGAAGTCGAGCGTGTTGCCGGTGTCGCGCAGCATGCCGCCGGTGCGGTCGAGCGCGTTTGCCTCGACGCGCACGAACTGATCCGTGCGCGGGGGCGCCGGCTGGCGCGGGTCGACGGGCGCCGCGCTCTGCGCGCCCGCCAGCATCTCGCCGAACACCACGCGGTCGCCGCGAAAGCCCGCCGTGTTGACGTTCGCGACGTTGTTCGCGATCACGTCGAGGGAGTGCTGCTGGGCCAGCGCGCCGCTCAGAGCTGTGTAGATGCCGTCACCCATCGCTCTGCCCTACTTTCCTGTGGCCGGGCGCGTTTGTGCGCCCGAGCTAGTCGCCGCGCGCGCGGGCGCACGTGAGGTGTCCAAGCTCGCCCGCAGCCGCGCGGTCGCGTCGCCGAGGATCTGACACACGCGGCTCTCCGTCACGCCGAGGATCTCGCCGATCTCCGCCAGCGTGCACTCTTCCTGGTAATACAGCGCGAGCACCGTCTGCGTGCGCTCGGGCAGGCGCTTGATCGCGCCGACCAGCTGCGTCTTGAGCTCGCGGTGCTCGAACTCGACCGCCGAGTCCGAAGCGCCCGGCACGTCGTCCGGATCGAGCGCGCCGAGGTTGGCCAAGGCCGGCGCGCGCGAGAGGTTCTCGGCCAGCTTGTGGTACGCCTCGAGGTCGAGCCCGAGCGCAGTGGCCACCTCTTGCTCCTCGGGCATGCGGCCGAGCTCGCTCTCGAGCTTGCGCATCACGCGCGTGACCTCGCCCATCTGGCGGCGGCCGTGGCGCGTGAGCGCGTCCTGGGCGCGCAGCTCGTCGAGGATGGCGCCGCGCACGCGCGACTCCGCGTAGGTCTCGAAGCGCGCGGCGTTGCTCGCGTCGTACGCTTCGATGGCCTTCAGCAAGCCCTCGGTGCCCGCGCCGATCAGATCGCCCACGTCGACGTTGGGCGGCAGCCTGCGCGCCAGCCGAAACGCCAGCCTCCGTACGATCGGCAGTCCCCTCTGAATCAGCTCGTCACGACTCGGCCGCAATACTTGATAGCCGAGCTTGGTCCCGGCGTCTTTCAGCATGCCGCCCTCGACGACTCGAGCGACAGGAGACGCAGCGCGATCGAATGCACCGCGCGCGCGGCGTGCGCTTCGGGGTTCTTCAAGATGAACGGGCTGGAAGTGGCCGCGCCTTGACGCACCAACTCATCGCGCGGGATCGAGCCGAGGTAAGTGAGCTCGGTCGGCAGGAACTTACGGATCAGGCCGCGCAAGGTGTCGTGCAGCTCGGCCGCCTGCGCCTCCGACTGGACCTGGTTGGCGACGAAGCGCAGGGTCTCCACGCCGGCGCGCTTCGCCAAGGTCTTGGCCATCGCGTAGGCGTCGCGCATCGAGGTCGGATCGGGCGTGGCGACCAAGATCACTTCGTCCGCGCCCGCCGCGAAGGAGACGGAGTTGGAGTTGATGCCGGCGCCCGTGTCGGTGAGCAGCACGTCGTAGCTCGCCGCGCACTCGTCGATGGAGTTGGTGAGCGTGTCGCGCTCGCTGGGCGACAGGTTCGCCATCTCGTAGCGGCCCGGACAAGCCGCCAACAGGCGCAGTCCGCACGGCCCTTCGATCACGATCTCTTCGGGGCTGCGCTTGCCTTGCAGCACGTCGTGGAGCGTGTGCTCGGGCTTGACGCCCAGCGCCAGGTCGAGACCCGCGAGACCGAGATCTGCGTCGACCAGCAGGATCTTGAGCCCGCGCTGCGCGAGCGCGACGCCCAGGTTGGCGGCGAGCTGCGTCTTGCCCACGCCGCCCTTGCCGCTCGTGATGGCCAGCGAGAGCCGAGGCGAATGGCCGCGCGACGGCGCCAACTTCGGCGCGTCCCAGCTCGGCTTACCCTGCCTGAGCCCTGCTGCCTGATCCGCCTTCGCCATCACTGGACCTCCTCGCCGCACAGCACCTTCGCCAGACCTTCTGCAGACGCACTCTCGATGTCTTCCGGAACGCGCTGTCCGGTCGTGAAGTAAGAGAGCGGAAGGCCGCTATGGACATATGCAGCAAGCACGCCACCGCAGAAGGTGGCCTCGTCGAGCTTGGTCACGATGAGACGCGAGGGGGACGCCACGCTCTGACGCTCGACGGCGCCGACCAGCTCCGGCTCGCGCATCGCCGCCGGCAGACACAGGTGCACCTCCACCGGCTCACTTCCGCCGCGCAGCGTCTCGGCCGTCGCCGCGATCCCGGCGGTGTCGCGCGGCGAGCGCCCGGCCGTATCGACGATCACCAAGTCGACCGCGGACAGGCGCCGCAGCGCGCGGCTGAACGACTTCGCGTCGGTCGCGCATTCCATGGGAATTCCGATCAGATCCGCGTAGCGCTGGAGCTGCTCGGAGGCGCCGATGCGGTACTGGTCGAGGCACACGAGCCCGACCGAGCGGCGCTCCACGAGCGCGGCGATGGCGGCGAGCTTGGCGACCGTCGTGGTCTTGCCGACGCCGGTCGGTCCCACCAGCGCCTGCACGCGCGCACGCCCTTGGTTCGCGAAGGCCACCTCGGCGCGCAGCGCTTCGCCGAGCGCGTCGACGAGCGTGCTGCCCTCGCGCAGCTCGCGGCGCACACGCATCGACAGCGTGCGCGCGGCGTTCATCGGCACTGCTGCGTCAAGGAACCGACGCTCGAGCGCGCTGGCGCGCGCGTCGGCGGCGCTCAGGCTGAGCTGATCGGCCGCCTGACGGTCGAGCACGCCGAAGGGCGCCGCAATTACTTCGACAGAAAGTGCAAAGCCGTTGTCCGAGCGCTCGCGCACTTCGCGCGACGAAAGAATCACCGCATCCGGTCCGAGCTCGCGCTTGATGCGCGCGAGCGCCTCTCCCATGTGCTTGGCCTTGTAGGTTCGCTCGAGCACTTA
>CAZYWR010000265.1:0-1665 GCA_964651185.1 uncultured Polyangiales bacterium | reverse complement strand
CGCAGCTTGGCGCGCTCACCGCGACCGGGCTCGCGGCCCTCACGCCGCGGCAGCTCGGCTCGCTCACCCGCACCACCGTCAGCGAGCTCTCGAGCGACCAGCTCGACGCGCTCACCGCCGGGCAGGTGGCGGCGCTCGGTACGGATGCCGTGCAGGGCCTCACGGCGACCTCGCTCGCCAGCTTGAGCGCACGCCAGCTCGCGGCGCTCGGCGCGACGCAGCTCGCCGCCATGACCCCGGATCAGCTCGCCTCGCTCGGCACTGCACAGCTCACCTCGCTGACGAACGCCGCGCTGTCCGGCATCAGCGCGACCGGGGCCGCCGCCCTCACCAGCAGCCAGCTCGCCGCGCTGAGCAGCACGCAGCTCGGCGCGCTGTCGCCGTCGGGCGTGAGCGGCCTGAGCGACACGCAGCTCGCGGCGCTGAGCAGCACGCAGTTCTCGGCGCTCGCGGTCGCGAACCTCGACGCGCTGATGACGTCCCAGCTGGCGGCTCTGCCGACGTCGCGCATCGCCGCGCTGCCAGCCAGCGCGCTCGCTCAGCTAAGCCCTCAGGGCCTCGGCGCGCTCACGAGCACGCAGCTCCTCGCCCTGAGCACGAGCCAGCTCGGATCGCTGTCGGGCGCGCAGGTGGCAGGCCTCGGCGCGAGCCAGGTCGCGGCCCTCGCGCCGGCCCAGCTCGCGGCGCTCTCCAGCCAGCAAATCAGCGCCCTCTCCGCGGACGGCGTCTCAGGGCTCAGCGCCGACGAGCTCAGCGCGCTCAGCGACGACCAACGGGCGGCGCTCGCGCCGACTCAGCTCGGAGCGCTCTCCGCGACCCAGGCTGGCCAGCTCACCACCACGTTCCTCGCCGCGCTCTCGAGCGCGCAGGCGGGGGGCCTCAGCGTGACGGCCGTGGCGGGGCTGTCGACGGACCAGCTCAACACGCTCAGCAGCACCCAGGTGGCCGCGCTGTCGACGGATGCCGTGTCCGCGCTGACGCAGCCGCAGGTCGCGGCGCTCGCGACCACGCGCCTCGCCGCGCTCACGCCCAGGCAGCTCGGCGCGCTCTCCGCATTCGGCGCCGCGGGCCTCTCCTACACGGCGCTGTCGGCGCTGTCGTCCACCCAGCTCGCGAGCTTCTCCACGACGGCGATCGCGACCCTCGACGACGCGGTCCTATCTCAGCTCAATGCGACGCAGCTCGCGGCGCTCGCGAGCGCCGAGGTCGGCGGCCTGACCGCAGACCAGGTCGGCGCGCTCTCGACCGCGCAGCTCGCCGCGCTGTCGACGCAACAGATCGCGAGCTTGTCGACGACGGGCGTCGCCGGCATCCGCGCGAGCCAGCTCGCCGCGCTGAGCACGACGCAGCTCAGCGCGCTCTCGCCGACCCAGTTCGCGGCGCTCACCGCGTCGGCCGTCCCCGGGCTCACGCCGACGGCGATCGGCGCGCTCAGCGTGCCGCAGTTCGCCGCGCTGTCGGCCACGGGCGTCAAAGGCCTGTCCACCACGCAGCTCGCGAGCTTGAGCATCGACCAGGTGCCGCTCCTCTCCAGCACGACGCTCAGCGGCCTGACGGCGGATCAGGTGGCGAACCTGGCGTTGACCCAGCTCGCGGCGCTCTCGCCGTCCCAGTTCGCCGCGCTCTCCGCGTCGGGCATCGCGGGCATCACGGCGGGTCAGCTCG
>CAZYWR010000264.1:0-3362 GCA_964651185.1 uncultured Polyangiales bacterium | reverse complement strand
CGACTCGCAGATGCGCACGATGATGTAGCCGAGCGTCTCGACGTCGAGGGCGGGCCGGATCTGCCCGAGGCGCTCGAGCTCGCGCAGAAACGCGCATTCGAGCTCGATGCAGCGCGCCTGCACCGGGCTCGACTTCGACGTCAGCACGCGGATCGCGAACTCCGGATCGTGCTCGATGAAGTGGCGAAGGGGCGCCGACGCGAGGAGGCGGCCGAGCGCGCGGCGCACGATGTCGGCGACCAGGTCAGGCCCGTGACCCACGGCGCCTTCCGCGGCCCAGCTGCGCTCGCGCGTATACTCTGCGGAGAGAATCTCCCCATAGAGCTGCTCGCGGCTCCCCACCCAGCGGAACATGGTGGCTCGCCCCACCCCGAGTTCGTTGGCAATCAAACCGATGTCGAGACGCTCACCGGCCAACCACTTGCGTCGCGCCAAGGTGAATGCATCGAGGGGTGTCGCCCGCTTTTGCGTTTCCTGCATGAGCGTCCGCGCCAGCGGCGTGAGCCGGTTGCGCGCGCGGCTTCGAGGCGCCGCTGGAGCCCGCGCCTTGGTAGGGGACTGCCTCTTCATGCTTGCATGATCCGCCGAGGCGCGAGCACGGCGCGTCCCGCGCGTGAGGCCGATACGTAGCATCTCGCGCGCGCGCGGCGGAGCGAAAACGCGCTTGCGGACGCGCTTGGCCCTTAACCGGAATGATCGGCGCTAGATGGACCTGCAGCCGTCTTGACTCAGGCCGACCAGGGCTTACGTCCACCGTCATGATCCGCGCGTGTCCCCACTGCGGTGCCGAGAACCGGGTTCCACTCGAGAAGCTAGGCGCACGTGCCAAGTGCGGTCGCTGCAAGCAACCGCTCCCGCCGCTGGATCGACCGATCGAGCTCGCGCATGGCGCCGAGTTCGAACAGCTGCTCGCCGTCGCGCCCGTGCCCCTGCTCGTCGACTTTTGGGCTGCTTGGTGCGGTCCCTGCCGCGTGGTGGCGCCCGAGCTCGAGCGGCTCGCGCAAACGAAGGCCGGCCAGCTGTGGATCGCCAAGGTCGATACCGAGCGCCTGCCGGAACTGGCGAATCGCTTTGGTATCCGCAGTATTCCTACCTTGATCCGCTTCGACCACGGGCGCGAGGTGAAGCGCGTGTCCGGCGCGATGCGGGCGGAGCAGCTGGTGCAAGCGCTCGCGCTTTGAGCGGCGCACGCGCGCGGAGTCTCGGACATGGCCAGCAACGACTTCTACGCAGAGTTGGGCGTCGCGAAAACCGCGAGCGAAGACGAAATCAGGCGCGCCTATCGCAAGCTCGCGCGCCAGCACCATCCGGACGTGAACCCCGGAAATCCTGAAGCCGAGGAGCACTTCAAGCGCGTGGCGGCGGCCTACGAGGTGCTGTCGAACAAAGAAAAGCGCGCGCTCTACGACGAGTTCGGGGAGGCTAGCCTGCAGAGCGGCTTTCATCCCGAGCAGGCCCGCGCTTACCGCCAATGGCAGGATGGACGTCGGGCGGCCGGTAGCGCCGCGCAAGACGTTCCGTTCGACTTCGACCTGAGCGATCTATTTCGTCAGACTGGCGGCGCCCACGCGCGCGCACGGGCGGAGCCGCAAGCGATCGCCGGCGAGGACATCGCCGCCGTGGTCGAGCTCGACTTCGTCAGCGCGCTGCGCGGGACCGAAGTCGAGGCGCGCGTGCCGGTGCGTACTCCTTGCGACCTGTGTGCGGGCTCGGGCGAGCAGCCAGGGAGCGAAGCCGTGACGTGCCCCGAGTGCGGCGGCTCGGGCCGCGTGCAGGTGGTCCGCGGGCCGATGCGACTGATGACCACCTGCCCGCGCTGCGGCGGAGACGGTAAGATTCACCAGCCGTGCGAGCGCTGCCATGGGAGCGGCGTGCTCGAGAGCCAGCAGACCGTGCGCGTTCGTATCCCGGCCGGCGCCGACGACGGCTCCGAGCTGCGCGTGCGCGGACAAGGCGGCCCGGGCCTGTTCGGCGGTCCGCCGGGCGATCTGCTCATCCAGACCCGCGTGCGTCCGCACCCTTACTTCCGCCGCGAAGGACTCGACCTCTACCTCAAGCTCCCGATCACGTTGAACGAGGCGCACGCGGGAGCGAGCATCGAGGTGCCTACGCCCACCGGTTCGGTACGCATGAAGGTGGCGCCGCGCACGCAACAAGGCACGAAGCAGCGGCTCAAGGGCAAAGGTGTCCAGCGCGGCACGGCGCACGGTGATCTGTACGTCGAGATCGACGTGCGGCTGCCGGACGCCGCCGATCCCGCCCTGAGCGAGCTGCTCCAGGCGAGCGAACGCTTCTACACGCGCCCGGTCCGCGAAGGCGTGCACCTATGAAGAAAGCGGGAAGCCAAGGACCTCGGTCGGGTCGTCGCGCGCAGGAGGTGCTGCAGTGAGCGAGCCTGTTCTCCGTGCCACGTTGCTCGCGTTGATCGAAGGCGACGAGCGGCTCTATCTTCAGCTGCGAGAGGCCGGGCTCCTCCCCTCCGAAGAGGAAGCGCTCTCGACCGAGCACCTCGAGCTCGCGCGCGTCGTCCACGTGTTGGTGAAGGAGCTCGAGATCAACTGGCCAGGCGTCGAGGTCGTGCTGCGCCTGCGCGCGGAGCTCTTGGCGACGCGCCGGCAAATGGCCGAGCTCTTGACGCTCTTGCGCCAGACGCACAACCCCTGAAAGACGCCACGCCGAGATCAGAGGCAGAGTCGATAGACGAGGTACAGGCCGACGGCGGCGACGAAGCCGAACACAGCGGCCAAGAGGACCATAGCCGGTGAAGGCAAACGCAACTTGCGCCGCGCAGTCTTGCGGCGCGTGCGGGTCCTCCGCTGAAACAACGTCGGGCTCGGATCGCGCCACTTCTCTTCGAAGTGCGGTTTACGGGCCTCGGCAGGCGGCGAAGCGATGAGTGGCGGCGCCACCGCCCGCGCCCGCCGGCCTTGCCGGCCGCCGCGGGCGGCGAGCTCGATGCTGACCGGCAGTGAAGCGAACGCTGGCGGCGCGGACGGCTCCGACGCATGCGAGCGGGGCAGCTCCCGCTCGCGACTTCGCTCCGCGAGGTGTGGCGATGAGAGCAGCGCAGACGGTGCGCCAGCGAGCGGGGCCCTCAGGTGCGAGGTGCGCCCGTCGTTGATGGCGAACGCGGGCGACGCATCGTCTGAGAGCGCGCCCCACGCCGGCGAAGCGCCTTCGAGCGCGGGCATGAGTTGCGGGAACGCATCGTCGCCCACGTACCCCGCGGGCATGATCAAAGGGGGTGGCACCGGCTCCAGGCTCTCGCCGTGGCCCGAGCCTTCGAGCGCTCGCGAGGCCGCCGGCGGCAGCGCGAGATCGGCGGTGCCGAGGGGCCGCGGCGCAGCGACTTCGCCTCGGCG
>CAZYWR010000263.1:0-5730 GCA_964651185.1 uncultured Polyangiales bacterium | reverse complement strand
TGCGCGCTGGCGGCGTGAGCGCCGCCCAGATCGTAGGCGCGCTGGCGGCCAGCGCCGGCCTGGTGACACCCGAAACGCGGGCGCTTCCGCGCGAGTTGGTCGCCGGCTTCTCGCTCGAACGCGTGGGCGAACGGCCGATCGACTGGGAGCGCGCGCTCCGCGCAGGCGATTGAGCGCCGCGATTCAGAAGGCCCGTTGCCGGCGCAGCTTGTGGACGGCGCGCATCACGCTCGGGTCGGACAGCTGCGCGGTGAGCTCGTCGAGCGGCACCCAACGCGCGGCCTTGGCGTCGCTCGCCGCGCGGGCGGCGCGCGAACGGGACCGAAACAAGAAGCGCACGTCGAAGTGCGCGTGGGCAGGCTCGCCGCGCAGAGGTGGGATCGCGTGCACGTCGAGATCGAACGGGCCCCGCAGCTCGGCGTCGAGCCCTTCCAAGCCGGCCTCCTCGCAAGCTTCCCGGCGCGCGGCCGCGAGGAGGTCCGTGTCGCCCGGGTCGACGTGCCCGCCCGGTTGCAGCCACCGGCCGAGCTTGGCGTGCAGGATCAGCAGCAGCGCGTCCCGCTCGGGCGAGAGCACGAAGGCGCTGGCCGTGAAGTGCCCCGGCTCGAAGCTCGCGCGCGAGAACGGATCTGCAACTGACTCGCAAAGCTCTCGCATACGCGCGAGGTGCTCTGCCTCGCGCGCGTCGCGCGCGACGTACGCCTGAAGTTGACTTCGCAAATCGCTTGCTCGTTCATGCATGGCCCTTGCCCACGTACAGCGCACGATTTGCGTCTGCAAGACGAGGCACGTCCAACGTCATGTGTCAGACTGCGGGACCGGCGCGGGACACGCCGCCCGCCCATGCCCTGCTTCAGGAGAGCGCCATGAAGGGTGACCCCCAGGTGATCGACGTGCTGAACGAGATCCTCACCGCCGAGCTGACCGCCATCAACCAGTACTACGTGCACGCCAAGATGTGCGAGAACTGGGGCTACAAGCGGCTCTACGAATGGAAGCGCAAGGAGTCGATCGAGGAGATGAAGGACGCCGACAAGGTCATCGATCGCATCCTCTTCCTCGACGGCATCCCCAACATGCAGCGGCTCAACCCGGTGCTCGTGGGCGAGAATGCCGTCGAGCAGCACGAGCTCGACCTGTCGCTCGAGCTGTCCGCCGTGGAGCGCTACAACCGCGCCATCAAGCTCTGCCGCGACAAGGGCGACAACGGCACCGCCGAGATGCTCGAGGACCTGCTCAGGGGCGAGGAGCACAGCGTCAACGAGCTCGAGGCGCACCTCAACGTGGTGCGCGAAGTCGGCAAAGAGAACTACCTGGCCCAGCAGATCTACGACGACGATTGAGCGGCGGCGCAGGCGCAGCGCGCGCGCCGATTTGTCCCACCTCGGCGACAGCCGCCTACCCGCCTTATTACTTGACCCTCGCCGGCCGGGGGCTTAGTCCAACGAGCCATGGCTCCGGTGGCGAAGAAGCGGCTTTGGTTCGCGCTCAAGTGCCTGGTTTCGGCCGGCATCATCTACCTCATCTTCCAGAAGATCTGGCAGCGCCAAGACGCCGACCAGCTGCTCGTGCACCTGCGCGAGCTCAAGTGGGCTTGGGTCGTCGGCTCGGCGCTCGCGCTCTCGACCGCGATCGTCTGTAGCTTGGTGCGCTGGCAGCGGCTCTTGGTCGGCCAAGGCATCCACGCGACCTGGCGGCACCTGCTCGGCACCTTCATGATCGGCCGCTTCTTCGGAGCGGTCACGCCGGGCGGGCTCGGCCTGGGCGGCTACCGCGCTTACGACATCGCGCGCCACACCGGCAAGACGGCGCGCTCGGTGGCGAGCATCGGCATCGAGATGGTGCTCGGCAACTTGGCGGTCGGCATCGTCGCGTTCCTGAGCTGCTTCTTCGGGCTGCGCTACGTCGGCGCGCGCGGCCTCTTCGTGCTGGCTGCCTTGTTCGGCGGCTTGGTCGCGGTCGCCTTCACGGTGTTGTGGCGCCCGCGGCTCGTGCGCCTGATCGCGGAGCGCCTGCCGCCCGCGCTCGGACAGCGCGCGCAGAACATGGTCGACGCGGTCTGCGCCTACGAGGGCAAAGGCGGCCTGCTCGCACAGAGCACGCTGTTGGCGGTGGGCACGCACGCCTGCAACGGGCTCATCTACGTGTGCGCCGCCAAGGGCCTCGGCGTGCAGCTGCCGCTGACTGAGCTGTTCTTCGTGTCGGTGCTGCAGAACGTCGCGGCGCACGTGCCGATCTCGATCAACGGCGTCGGCCTGCGCGAGGCGGCCGCCGTGGGGCTGTACACGCTGGTCGGCGTGCCGCCCGAGTTATCGGTGCTGATCCCGATCGTGGGCTTCAGCGTGGAGATGGCGATCTCGTCGCTGGGCGGGCTCGTGCTGCTCGCGCGCAAGGCGGATTACCGGCCGCACATCGAGGTGGAAGACGAAGGCCGCGAGCAGGCGGTGCGCGCGCAGATCGAGCGCGTCCCCGAGGCGGGGTGGCCGAAGGTTGGGCGCGGCGCTGCGATCGGCTTGGCGGCCGGGCTGCTGGCTGGCCTGGCGCTCGGGCTGGGCGAAGCCTGGGCGATCGTCGCGGCGGCGCACGGACAGGCCGAGCGCGATGTGTGGTTCTTCGGCTCGCTCACCTACGCGCTCGGGTGCGGCGCGCTCGGGGCGCTGGGCGGCGCGTTCTTGGCTTGGAGCGGCCGCTGGATGCAGCGGCGCGCGCTGCCCGAGGAGAACGCGTTCGCACAGCTCACGGGCGCGCTCTTGGCCGGGCTCGGCCTGGTGATCGGCGCGTTCCGCGTGCAGCGCGACCTCTACCAAGAAGAGCTGCGCTGGCAGAGCGGCCAAGGGGCGCTGGTACTGCTCGCTTGCCTCGCGGCGGCGCTCGCGGTGTACGGGCTGTCGTTCTTCAGCCTGCGCGCGCTCGCCACGCGCAAGCCGCTGAGGCTGGTGCTCAAGCCGCTCGGCGCGCTGGGGCTGACGGCGCTGGCGGTCAGCATTGCGCTCGCCGCATCGCTCGTGGGGGAGCGCGCCGCCGCGTTCAAGGGCAGCCGACCGAGCGCGGTCGCGCGCGGCGAGAACGTGCTCTACGTCGTGGTCGACACGATGCGCGCCGATCACCTGCCGAGCTACGGCTATGGCGCAGGCAAGACGCCCAACCTCGACGCCTTCGCGAAAGACGCCGTGCGCTTCGAGCACGCCTACGCGAACGCATCGTGGACGCGCCCGAGCTTCGCGACGCTGTTGACCGGGCGCTACGCGTCGAGCCACGGCGTGATGTCGAAGGCCGCGAGCCTGCCGGACGCGGCGGTGACGATCGCGGAGGTGTTCGCGCGCGCGGGCTACGCGACAGGCGGCGTGGTCACCAACTACAACGTCGCCCCGTTCTTCAACTTCCAGCAGGGCTTCGACGAATATCACTACTTGGCGCCCGACTTCCTGTTCGGCGCGAGCGATACCAGCGCGAAGCTCTCGTTCTTGCAGGTGCTGCGCCGGGTCGACGAACGCGCGCGGGCAGCGCTCTCCTGGAGCCGTCCAGGCAGCGCCTATCAAGATGCGGAGGTCGTGAATGGGGCGGTGCTCAGCTGGCTCGATCGGCGCGAGCCGGGCACGCCCTGGCTCCTGTTCGTCGGCTACATGGATCCGCACGATCCTTACTACGAGCACCCCTACAACGGCGTCGGTTACTCGCGCGCGGCGCACGTGAAGCCAGAGCCGAGTGAGGCCGAGCGGCTGCGTACTTTGTACGATGGGGAGATCACGTTTTGGGATGAACACTTCGGCCGGCTGGTGGCCGAATTGAAGCGGCGCGGCCTGTATGACGGTCTGACGATCGTGGTGACCTCAGATCACGGCGAAGAGTTCATGGAGCACGGCGGCTTCTGGCACGGCACCACGCTCTATGACGAGCAGCTCCACGTGCCTTTGTTCGTCAAGCTGCCGCGTGCAGAGCGCGCCGGGACGACCGTCTCGCATTGGGTCGAGTCGGTGGACATCGTGCCCACGCTGGTGGGGCTTCAGAAGCTGACCGTCCCAGAATCCGTACAAGGAGTCGATCTGTTCCGCGGCAAAGAGCAGACGTTCGCCGAAGAGAGTCACGAAGGCAACGTGCTCAAGTCGACGCGCGTGCAGGAGGGCGGCGCGGAATGGAAGATGATCCGCGCGAACGCCGGGAACCCGCGTGGTCTCAAGGAGCACGAGCTCTACCGCCTCGATCGCGACCCTACAGAGCGGGACGATCTCGCCGCCAAGGAGCAGGCGGCGCTCGCGCGGCGCGAGCAGGAGCTCGAACGCGCAGCCGCGCAGGCGCGCACGGGCGCGCTTAAGGCGCGCGAGGTCAACGTGAGCATGGACGAGGCGTCGCGCGAACGGCTCAAGGCGCTCGGTTACGCCAACGAGTAGCCCGTTTCGGGGAAATTATTCGCGCGCGACCCGCGTAGACTCGCCGGACGGGGGGCCGGCCGTCTGTTCGGCTGATCGCGAGCGGCTCCCGAAAGGACCACCATGGCTCACATCCGCGAGCGTTCCATCCAATGCATCTTGCCGCCGCACATGCTCGAGTCCATCGCGCGAAACGGTTCGCCCGGACAGCGCGCCTCGGCGCTCAGCACGCTCTCCGTGGACCATACGCTTCGATCCTTACGGTTCGCGCGCGCCATGGTCCCGCGCGTGCCCACTTTGGCGACGCCCACCGCGTACGCCTCTCCGAAGCCTAAGCGCACGATCTACACCGCGAACCAAGAAGAGAAGCTGCCCGGCAGCCTGGTGCGGGCGGAGGGCTCCAAAGCGAGCAAGGATGCCGCCGTGGACGAGGCGTACGATGGCCTCGGCGCGACCTTCGCGTTCTACTATGAGATCTTTCAGCGCAATTCGATCGACGGACACGGTCTGCCGCTCAATGCGAGCGTGCACTACGGACAGGACTACGACAACGCCTACTGGGACGGCGAGCAGATGGTGTTCGGCGACGGCGACAAGCAGATCTTCGAGCGCTTCACGATCGCGATCGACGTGATCGGCCACGAGCTTACGCACGGGGTCACGGGCGCTGAGGTCAACCTGCAGTACGCGAACCAGTCGGGGGCGCTGAACGAGTCGATCTCGGACGTGTTCGGCTCGCTGATCAAGCAGTATCACAACAAGCAGAGCGCCGACAAAGCAGACTGGTTGATCGGCAAAGGACTGCTCGCCGCGGGGATCAAAGGTGTCGCGCTGCGCTCGATGAAGAGCCCCGGTACCGCGTACGACGATCCGCTGCTCGGCAAAGATCCCCAGCCCGGCCACATGCGCGATTACGTCAACACGATGAGCGACAACGGCGGCGTCCACATCAACTCCGGCATCCCCAACCGCGCGTTCTACTTGGCGGCGACTGCCCTCGGCGGCAACGCGTGGGATGCCGCGGGCAAGATCTGGTACGCCACGGTGCGCGACACGAGCCTGCGCTCGAACGCCTCGTTCCGCTCCTTCGCGCGCCGCACGATCGCCAACGCCGTGCACCTGTACGAGAGCCAGAGCAAAGAGCATAAAGCGGTGGCGAACGCCTGGGACGAAGTCGGGGTCTCGACCACCTAAGTCCCCGCGAATGCTCGCTCGCGCCGCATGGATGAGGGTGCGCACCGAGCGCGCGCCCGCGCGGCTCGAAAACGCGCCCGTCGCGCGGTAGGTTGGGAGCGGCTCGTCGGGAGGAGACGATGCGACTCACCTTCGAACGTGATGGCGGTATCGGGTTCTTTCCGAACCT
>CAZYWR010000262.1:0-1799 GCA_964651185.1 uncultured Polyangiales bacterium | reverse complement strand
CGAGCCAAGTCAGAGCGCGCGCTGTCCCACGGCAGTGATAGGTGGCGAGGAGTGTCCCGAGATCGCGCCTTCCGGTGCGGGTCCGGCGCAAGGCTTGCGCGCGCGGAGGTCGCCTGTGCGCTCTGCGCCGCAGAGGCGGCGCGCGGAGCCCTCGGTGCCGGTCGCAGGAGCGAGTAAAAGCGCGTAGAAAGAGCCGCACGCGCGTTTGGCGGGGCCGCCGCGCGCGGCATGGTTCTGGCACGACGGTTGCGGAGCAATGATGCATGGCAAGACCTCACATCGCGATCATCGGCGGCGGGCTCGCGGGTCTCTCGGCCGGCTGCTACGCGCGCATGAACGGATTCCCTGTAACGCTGATCGAGCACAACCTGACGTTGGGCGGCGTATGCACGGCGTGGAGCCGCGCGCCGTACATGATCGACGGCTGCATCCACTGGCTCACCGGCGGTCCTTTCGACCGCCTGTACCGAGAGCTCGCCATCTCGCCCGTGGTCGAGCTCCGTAAGCTCACTCAGTTCGCGACCTACCGTCACGCGCGCGATGAGATCTCGATTCCCGTCGTCAGCGATCTCGACCAGCTCGCGCACACGCTCGGGGCGCTGGCGCCCGAGGATCGAGACGAGATCACGCTGCTCATCAGCGCCGCGCGTCGCATCGCGCTCGTGCAGCCAAACATCACCCAGCCGCCCGAGCTCATGGGCTTGCGCGAGCTGATGGCTTCGATCTGGTCCATGCGACACTTCGCGACCGATCTCCTCCATTTGCGCAAGCCGCTCCGCAATTATGTCGAGCAGCACCTGGCGAGCGAACGTTTGCGCCAGTTCTTCACGAGCATGTTTCCCGCCGAGGCGCCGGCGCTCGTCGCCGCGTGGATACTCGGCTTCTTGGAGCGTGGCTATCTATCGCGGCCGGTCGGCGGGACCGCGCGCTTTCGCGACGCGCTCATCGCGCGCTTCACCGAGCTCGGGGGGGTCGCGCGCACTCATACGACCGTGGACGAAATCACGGTACAAGGCGATCGCGCGACCGGAGTGCGCGTCTCGGACGGGAAGTTGATCCCAGCTGACTACGTCATCTCTACCTCGAGCATGCCCGAGACGATCTTACGTCTGTTGGGAGGCCGCTACGGTCTCGAGCGTGCGACGCACAAGTTCGAACACTGGGAGATGTTCGATCCGATCGTGCTCGTCAGCTTTGGCGTCGAACGGACGTTCGCAGGCATGCCCGCGACGCTGTACGTCGACGCCGTCGAGCCGTTCGACACCGGCGGGCGCAAGGCCGACCACCTCTATCTGCGCATCTACAACGACGACCCCAGCTTTGCGCCGCCCGGCCACACCATCGTGCAGGCGATGCTGCCGACCGAATACGACTACTGGGCCACGCGCAATTCCGACTATCACACCGCCAAGCAGCAACTGAGCGAACGTACGCTCGCTGCCATCGAGCGCTATCTGCCGGGCACGCGGGAGACGGTGCGTATGGTCGATGTGGCGACGCCACTTACTTACTGGGGAATGGCGCGCTCGTGGCGCGGAGCGTACGAGGGCTGGAAGCCGAGCGCAGAAGCGCTGTTCAGCCATGTCGAGAAGCGGCTCGAAGGATTGGATGGATTCTTCATGGCCGGTCAGTGGGTCGAGCCCGGCGGTGGCATACCCGTGGCGATCATGTCAGGTCGGCAATCGGTTCAACTGATCTGCGCGGAAGAGTCGTCGCCGTTCGTGGCCGGCGAAGCATAAACGAGTAACTGGGGCAGCTGACGCGAGTCGCTCTCGATTAAGGAAAAACGACTGGAGACC
>CAZYWR010000261.1:0-3122 GCA_964651185.1 uncultured Polyangiales bacterium | reverse complement strand
TACAGCTCGATAGGGAAGCGATGGCCGGGCCTGCCCCGGGCGAACTCCGATTCATCCGCTCACTCGCGACGTCATCGCCGTGAGCAGCAACGCGCGGTGCATGTCCCCGACCGAAGAAGATGGCCGCAACAAGAGGGCGATCGCCTGAGCGGAGCTTGGCACGTGCGTGCACTTGTGGCGGGCCGTGATCTTCGTGCTCGGGCTCGCACATTGCTATGAAGGCAAACGGGCCATGCACTCGCGCCGCTCACTCTCGAATGGCGCGACGGCGGGCCTACACGCTACTCGGACCTTCGGGTTGCGGGAAGACGACCTTACTAACGTCATCTCAGGCTTGGTGTGGCCGAGCCAGAGTGTCGGGCGCTTCGACGGCCGCGACGTGACAGCGCTCCCCTCCGGAGGTGCGAGCCGCCGGGGATATTTGGGTCGCGGCTCGGCCCTGGGGAGGCCGATCTCGCTGTACCCATGAGCACTTCTGCTCGGATGAGCATCACCCTTGCCACAACTGGCGCGCGGCTCTATCGATCGGCTGCAGCGATAGCCGAGGGGACCTGAGCCATGATCGAGATGCGCGGCGTGACCAAGGTCTACGGCGAAGGCGAAAGCCGCACGCGGGCGCTCGCTGGGATCGATTTGCGCGTGGAAGCCGGCGAATTCGTCAGCATCATGGGTCCGAGCGGCTCGGGGAAGTCGACGCTGCTGAACCTGATCAGTGCGCTCGACATCCCGACCGAAGGCGAGATCCTGCTCGACGGGGAGGCCGTCGCCCGCATGGACGATGACGCGCTGACCAGCTTTCGCCGCCGCAAAATCGGCCTGATTTTTCAGTTCTTCAATCTGTTACCGACGCTCGACGCGTTCGACAACGTGCTCCTGCCGGTTCTGCTCGAACGTAGAGAGGGCGCCGAGGACGTACGTCGCGCCGAAGAGTTGCTGCAGGAAGTAGGCCTCGAGCACCGCCGCCGCCATCGCATCCACCAGCTGTCGGGCGGCGAGATGCAGCGCGTGGCGATCGCGCGCGCGCTGATGCTGCGGCCCCGCCTGATCCTCGCAGACGAGCCGACCGGGAACCTCGACAGCGCTACCGGCGCGAAGGTGCTGGAGTTGCTGCGCGGCACCTGTGAACGTCACGACGCGACGGTCGTGATGGTCACCCACGATGCAGCGGCCGCGCGGATCGGCGACCGCATCGTGGCCCTGCGCGACGGGCACATCGTCGCAGACGACGCGATCGCTTCGCGTCGCGAGCGCGCCGCGGTCGTGCGATGATCGGCCGTGTCTTTGCCAAGATCGGCGGCGCGGCCGGCGATCTCGTGTTACTGCTGGTTCGCGCGACGGCTCGCCTGCTCTCGCGCTTCAATCTCGGCCGTCTGCTACGCGCCGTGAGTGTGCCGCGCTTCGAAGAGCACAAGCTACGGACCTCGGTGACCGTGCTAGGCATCGCGCTCGGCGTCGCGTTGCTGGTGGCGGTGCTCACCGTCAATCGCAGCATCCTGCGCGGCGTCGTCGCCACCGTCGAAGATATCTCCGGCAAGGCCGATCTCGAGATCGCCGCGGGAGCGAGCGGTTTTCGCGACGAGCTTATCGATACCGTCCGAGCGGTACCGAGTGTCAACAAGGTAAGTCCCGTAGTCCAACAGGTCGCCAGTCTTCTGCATCCCAAGGCCAACGGCGAACGGGTGCTGGTCATCGGCGCGGATCTGCTGAGTGAAGACGACGCTTACTTCCGCAGCTACAAGTCGCAGGATCTCGAAACCATCAAGCGCGACCCGATCGCGTTCGTGAACTCGCCGACGAACGTGCTCATTAGCCGGCGCCTCGCCGAACGGCTGGGCTGTCGGCTGGGAGACAAGCTCGCCATCGCGGTGGGCACCGGCATCCAGCGCTTCGACGTGCGCGGCTTCCTCGAGCCGGAAGGCGTTGGCGACGCCTTCGACGGCGCGGTCGTAGTGATGGATTTTCAGGCGATGCAGCTGGCCTTCTCGCGCGGTCACAACATCGATCGCATCGACGTGGCCGTCGTACCGGGCGTCAAGCTCGAGCGAGCGGAGCGCGAGCTCAAGGCCGCGCTCGGCGACGGCTTCATCATCGAACCTCCCTCGCGCAAGGGGGACCGCATTTCGCAGATGCTGCTGGGCGTGCGCGCCGCCCTTACGATGGCGAGCTTGATCGCACTGCTGGTCGGCGCCTTCCTCATCCACAACACCATGGCGATCAGCGTGGTGCAGCGGAAGCGCGAGATCGGCACCTTGCGCGCGCTCGGAACCACGCGCCGTCGCGTGCTCTGGCTGCTCACGCTCGAGGGCGCCCTGCTCGGCGTGGTCGGCGCGTTGGTCGGCATCGGTCTCGGCGCGCTCACGGCGCGCGGCATGCTCACGGCGACCAGCCAGGTGCTGAGCGAAACGTACCTGCAGTTAGCGGCGACCGACGTGCAGTTCGATCCCGCCGTCGTGCTCGGCTCGGGGGCGCTCGGCTTGCTCGCGGCCACGATCGCGGCCGCGATGGCCGCTCGTCATGCCAACGCTGTCAACCCGCTGCAGACCCTGCGGACCTCGGGCGTCGCGGTGACGAAACCGCCGAGCACAGGCATCGGCGTCCGCGATTACGTCGCGTTCGCTCTCGTTGTCGCGGCCTGGTGCCTGCTGCAGCTGCCGAGCCAGCCCGGGGGCCCTCCGCCCGCGTTTGCTGCGGTGGCCTTGGTGCTCGCGGCGGGCGTCCTGCTCATCCCGCGCATCGTGCAGCTCGAACAATTCTTAACCGCGCACTTGAGGCGCGTGCTGTCACTGGAGGCACGGCTCGCGGGCGCCAATCTCGCGCGCGACATCGGTCGCACCACGACCACTGCGGGTGCGCTCATGGTGGGCGTGGCCATGGCCACCGCGTTTGGCGTCTTCATCAGCAGCTTCACCTCGACCATCCACGATTGGGTGGACCAGACGATGTCGGGTGATCTCTTCGTCACGAACGCCTCCAGCATGAGCGGGCTCAGCTCTCGCAATGTGCCGATGGACGACGCGCTGCACGCACAGCTCGCGGCGCTTCCCGCCGTCCAAGAGGTGCGCAGGATCAACGTGATCGAGGTTCCTTATCGCGACACCTCCATCAAGCTGGTCGTGACCGAC
>CAZYWR010000260.1:0-1959 GCA_964651185.1 uncultured Polyangiales bacterium | reverse complement strand
TCTGTCACGAGGCGACCGCGACCATCCGTTGCGCACGCTCGCGCCGTGCCCGCCTCCGCGCGCGCTCTTGCGTACGATCTCACGATAGGCACGCACGGCCAGCGCGAGGTCGTGGAGGCCGGCGCGCTCGTCGATGCCGTGGACGCGCTTGAGATCGGACTTGGGTAAAGAGCGCGGCGTGAAGCGGTAGACGTCCGCCGCGACCTGCTGAAGTGGCGCGCGTCCGTCGCCCCTTCACGACGCCCAAGTGGCGCGCGTCCGTCGCCCCTTCACGACGCCCGGCAGCACGAGCACCTCGGGATAGAACTGGGCCACCACCGCCGCCAACACCTCGTAGCCAACAGCGCGAGACCCAAAATCCCCAGCGCGGCTTTCATGCGCGTACGTCGGCACAATTGTGGGCGGCGTTCAGGCGCCGTGCGCGCCGTCGCGTCAGACGCGCGCGCTGCGCGCAGATCGCGCGCATGTACGCGCGATGGGAGCGCAGTCTTACGGAGACACGGGCGGCTCGTTCGGTCACGCTGAGAGATCGGAGAAGTAGCAGGCGTGTTGCCCACCCGGCTCGACGCGACCGTCAATCCGCGTTTTCAGATCGTCAATCCGCTCGGCAGCGGGGGCTTTGGGTTCGTTTACGAAGCGGTCGACACGCGCACGGGCCAGCGCGTGGCGCTCAAGCACTTGCGGGAGCTGAGCGCGCAGAGTCTGGCGCGCTTCAAGCAGGAGTTTCGCGCGCTCTCCGATTGCCACCATCCGAACTTGGTCGGCCTCAAGGAGCTGATCGAACACGAAGGCGGATGGCTCATCGTCATGGAGCTGGTGCCGGGCAGCGACCTGCGCAGCTACGTGCGCGGCCCGATCGAAAACGACAACGGCAGCGCCTTCAACGAACGCCGCCTGCGCGAGGCGCTGCGCGGCATGGCGCGCGGGCTCGCGGCGCTCCACGCGCACGGCGTGCTGCACCGCGATCTCAAGCCGTCCAACGTGCGCGTCACGCCCGAAGGGCGGGCCGTGCTGCTCGACTTCGGGCTCGTCACCAGCGCCGACCCGAGCCAGCAGTCCGCGCACGCGGTGACGCTCGGGACGGCCGGCTATATGGCGCCGGAGCAGGCCACGCGCAGCGTGATCGGACCGCCGGCCGATTGGTATGCGTTCGGAGCCTGTCTGTTCGAGGTGCTCACCGGCAGGCTTCCCTTTTCCGGCGACACGCCCTTCCAGGTCCTCACCGCCAAGCAGCAGCATCCGGCGCCGCGCGCCTCATCGCTCGCGCCATCGGTGCCACCCGATCTGGATCGCCTGTGCGCGCGTTTGCTCGCCACCTCGCCCGACGAGCGCGCGGGCGCCGACGATGTGCTGGGTGTGCTGGGCGGAGCGAGCGCGGAACCCGCGCGCTCGCTTCCGCCGCTGCGACCGGCCTTCGCCGGCCGTGACGCGGAGCTCCAGCAGCTCTCGCGGGCCCTCGCGCGCACCCACGAAGGCGCGCTGCGCGTGGTGCTCGTCGAGGGCGAGAGCGGCGTGGGCAAGAGCGAGCTAGTCGCGGAATACCTGCGGCGCGCGAGCGTCGAGAAGCCGCAGCTCCTCGCGCTGCATGGGCGTTGCTACGAGAACGAGCAGGTCGCGTACAAGGCGTTCGACGGCTGCATCGACGAGCTCGCCAACGTGCTTTCCTCGATGCCCGAGGCCGCCATCGCGCAGCTCTTGCCGCCGCGCGCCGCCCTGCTCGGCCAGCTCTTTCCCGTGCTCCGCACCTTGCGCGCGATCGCCCGGGCGCCGCGCGGCGACATTTCCGCAGACCCGACGGCGCGGCGGCTCGAGGCCTTCGCCGCCCTCGCGCAGCTCTTGCACAAGCTCGCCGAAGAGCGCCCCGTGGTGCTCGCGATCGACGATCTGCAGTGGGCCGACGCGGAGTCGTTTCGACTCTTGCAGGGCCTGATCGAACAGCCCGAGCCGCCGCCCGTGCTG
>CAZYWR010000259.1:0-1563 GCA_964651185.1 uncultured Polyangiales bacterium | reverse complement strand
CGTCGCTGCGCGCGGGCGAGCCCGAGACGCAGTCCATGCTCTCCGCGCTCGGGTCGCTCTACGCGCACGGCGCCCCCATCGCTTGGAACGCGGTCTTTCCCGAGCGGCCGCGGGCGGTCGAGCTGCCCACGTACCCCTGGCAGCGCCAGCGCTATTGGGCCCCGATCAGCGCCACGGGGGCGTGGCAGGGCGAGCTCACGGGCCATCCGCTCCTGGGCGTGCGCGTGCCGATCGCCAGCGGCGAAGCGGTGTACGAGTCGCTGCTCTCACGGTCTACGCACGCGTGGCTCTATGAACACCGGATCGGCGAGCACGCGCTGATGCCCGCCGCGGCGCTGGCCGAGCTCGTGCGCGCCGCGGCCGAGCACGCGCACGAAGAAGCGCAGGTCGAGGTGGCGCAGCTCTTGTTCCAGGTACCGCTCGCGCTGTCAGAGCATGGCGCGACGCGCGTGCAAGTCGTGCTCGCGCGCGCGGACGATCGTCTGCAGGCGCACGTGTACAGTCGGTCGGCCGATGCTTCCTGGGTACAGCACGCTTCGGCGGAGCTTCAGGTCGCGTCCGATGCGCCGAGCGCGCGCGAGCTGCCTGTTTTGCGGCGCACCGCCGCAGACTCCATCGACGTCGAGGGTTTCTACGAGCGCTTGGCCGATATCGGCCTCGACTATGGGCCCACGTTCCGCAGTCTGCGGACGCTCCATGTCTCACCGCACGCGTTGGACGGAGAGCTCTCGTTGCCCGAGGGGGTCGGGTGCGACGACTTCGGCGTCCATCCGGCGCTGCTCGACGCGGCGTTCCACGCCACCGCCGCCTGGCGAGATGACGCGACCCTCGCGGCTCCCTTCGCGCTCGGCCGCTTCACGGTCCGCCGGCGCGCCGGCCGTTCCGTGCTCGTTCACCTTCGGCGCGCCGCGGACGGAAGCGTCGATGGCGTCCTGTGCGACGCTGAGGGCGAGATCCTCGTCGCTTTTGCCGCGCTGCAGAGCCGGCCGCTGACGGCCGCCGCGCGCAAGCACAAGGCGCAAACGGGCGAGGCGTTCCATCGCATCGACTGGGTGCCTTCGCGGGTCACGGCGGGTCCATTGTCCGGTCGCTGGGTCTTGGTGGCGCGGGAAGACGACGCGCTCGCGCAGCGCCTGAGCGAGCACCTGATCGCGAACGGCGCCTCGTGCGTCCGCACGGACGCGCCGCACTTGCGCGACGCGCTGCCCGCGGAGCACGTGGTGTGCTTCTGGAGCGCCCTCGGCGACGTGCCGAGCGCTGCCCTGCAGCTCACCTGCGGCGCGCTCGACGTGGTGCACGCGCTCGCCGACGACCGCGCGCACGGTCAACGCCTATGGTGGATCACGCGCGGTGCCGTCGCCGTCGACGCGACCGACGCGCACGCCTTGGCAGATGCGCACGCCTCGGCGGCGGCGACGCTCTGGGGCTTCGGGCGCACCGTCATGCAGGAGCACCCGGAGCTCGGCTGCACGTTGGTCGATCTCGACCCAGCGGACGCGGCTCTACCGTCCCTGCTGGCAGAGCTGGCGCAGCGCGACGACGAAACCCAGAGCGCGTGGCGCC
>CAZYWR010000258.1:0-2744 GCA_964651185.1 uncultured Polyangiales bacterium | reverse complement strand
ATACAGCCGTTCGCCGCCCACCTTGACCGCACTGATACGCGGCGCGCGCTGGTCGATCTCTCCCAGAAAATGCTGCGCTTCCCACGCGACCTGAGACACGGTCAACGCGGGGACAGGCGCGCGCGCCTCGACTTCGCCCTGGGCGTCCAGGCTGCGCGTCGCGCTGCCGAGCCGCACCGTGGCGCGGTAGCGCTTGCGCAGCCCGCCCAAGCTGTTCACCAGCTTGGTCGCTTCCCCGATCACCAGCACGAGCACGCCCGTGGCCAGCGGATCGAGCGTGCCCGTATGGCCTAGCGCACGCGTACCGAGCGCGCGCCGCGCGACCGCGACCACATCATGCGAAGTAGGCCCGCTCGCCTTGTCGACGACCAACAGGCCGTGCAGCTCACTCGTCGTGTCCATCGCCAGACACGCCCTCATCCGGCTCGCGTGCAGCCACGCCCGCTTCGACATGGTCGCGCGCGCCCGCGTCGGCGCCGCTTCGCTGGCGCGCCTCAGCGCCCGCTTCGCCGAGCTCGCGCAATAGCGCCTCCATCTCGCGTCCGCGATCGATGCTCTCGTCGTAGTAGAAGCGCAGCTCGGGTGCGTAGCGGAGCCGCAGCCGTTGGGCGAGCTCCCGCCGCATGAACCCTTTGGCGCGGTCGAGCGCCGCGAGCAACGCGCGCTGCGCCGCCGGTCCCGCCTCGAGCTCGAGCGCGCGCACATACACCTTGGCCAGGCGCAGGTCATCGGTCAGCGACACGGCCGACACCGTCGCCTGCGCGACGCCCGGGTCGTGCACTTCGCCCGCGAGGAGCATGTTCATCAGCTCGCCGCGCAGCGCCTCGGCGACCTTCTGGCTACGCGTCGCGTCACCCTTCTTCGTCGCCATCGCCCTTGCCCCAAAAGCGCTCGCCGTCGTGGCCGGTCAAGCCGAGATCGTAATGCTCGATCGTGCGCGACTGATCGATGAGCTCCGCTTGGGTCGCGCCTGCGATGAACCCGATCAGCTTGTCGAGCACGGACTGCACGTGGCGCGCGTCGTTCGAGACCACCGCGAAGCCGAGCGTCGCGCGCCGGTGCGCGTCGAGATCTTCAATCTCGGCTGCCGCCACTTGAAAGCGCCCCCGCGCGCGCTCGAGGATGCTCTTCACGACCGAGCGCTTGCCCTTGAGCGAATCATTCCAGGGCAGCGCCAGCACGACCCGGCAGATCCCGACTACCATCGCGCATCAGAGCTGGGCAGCGACTTCCTCGAGCTCATAACACTCGATGACGTCGTGCTCTTTGATGTCGTTGAAGCCCTCGAGCGAGATGCCGCACTCGTAGCCGGCCGCCACCTCGCGCACGTCGTCTTTCACGCGCCGCAGGCCCTTGATGCCGCCTTGCCAGACCTGCACCGAGTCGCGCACCACGCGCGCCTTGCCCGAGCGTCGGATCACACCCTCCTGCACGAAGCAGCCGGCCACGGCCCCGATCTTCGGGATCGAGAAGATCTGACGCACCTCGGCCTTGCCCAGCGCCTTTTCCACGGTGCTCGGCGCGAGCATGCCGGCCATGGCCTTCTTGACCTCCTCGACCGCCTCGTAGATCACGCGGTAGAGCCGGATGTCCACGCGCTCGGCCTTCGCGACCTCGGCCGCCTTGCCGGCTGGGCGCACGTTGAAGCCGATCACGATGCAGTTCGAAGCGGTCGCAAGCAGCACGTCGTTTTCAGTGATGCCGCCCACGCCCGTATGAATGACGTTGACCTTGACCTTCTCGGTCGACAGATCAGTGAGCGCCTTGACCAGCGCTTCGATCGAGCCCTGCACGTCCGCCTTGATGATCAGCTTGAGCTCGTGGCTCTCGCCGCTCTGCATCATCTGGTGGATCTGATCGAGGCCCATGCGCTGCTGCGTAGGCATCGCGCTCGACTCGGCGCGCCGCTTGGTCTCCGCGATCTCCTGCGCCTTCTTGGCGTCGGTGACCACGTAGAACGCCTCACCCGCGTTCGGCACCTCGGACAAGCCGAGGATCTCGATGGGCGTGGCGGGCTCGGCTTCGCGCAGTTGCCGGCCGCGGTCGTCCATCATCGCCTTGACCTTGCCCCAAGCCTGGCCGGCCACGACCAGATCGCCCGTGCGCAGCACGCCGTTGCGCACCAGCACGTTGGCGACCGGGCCGCGCCCCTTGTCGAGGTATGCCTCCAGCACCACGCCTTCGGCGGGCACCTTCGGATTCGCGATCAGCTCCAGCATCTCGGCCTGCAAGAGCACCTTCTCGAGCAGCTCGTTCACGCCCTCGCCCGTGATGGCGGAGACGTTCTGGAACAGCACCTCGCCGCCCCACTCTTCCGATTGCAGGCCCTCGTTGGCCAAATCGCGCATCACCCGGTCGGGCCGCGCGCCCTCTTTGTCGATCTTGTTCACGGCCACGATGATCGGCACGTCGGCCGCCTTGGCGTGGGCGATCGCCTCACGCGTCTGCGGCATCACGCCGTCGTCCGCCGCCACCACCAAGATGACGATGTCCGTGGCTTCCGCGCCGCGCGCGCGCATCGCCGTGAACGCCTCGTGACCCGGCGTGTCGAGAAACACGATCGTGCCGTGCTCAGTCTCGACGCGATAGGCGCCGATGTGCTGCGTGATGCCGCCGGCCTCGCGCGCCGCGACGCGCGTGGAGCGGATCTTGTCGAGCAGCGACGTTTTGCCGTGATCGACATGGCCCATGACCGTGACGATGGGCGCACGCTGCACGTAGTCGCCTTGTTGGTCGTCGATGTC
>CAZYWR010000257.1:0-2238 GCA_964651185.1 uncultured Polyangiales bacterium | reverse complement strand
GAGTGGTTCAAGCGCGACGAGCACGGCATGTTCCACAGCCCCGGCGCCTGGGGCGTGACCTGGGCCGACTTGGTCGAGCTCGATCAAGCGCACCGCGAGCTATGGGAGGTGCTGGCCGAGGCGCTGCTCACCTGGTGCCGTCGCGGCGTCGACGGCTTTCGTTGCGACGCCGGCTACATGATCCCGGTGCCGGCCTGGCAGTACATCGTCGCGCGCGTGCGCGAGGAGTTTCCAGATTGCGTGTTCTTGCTCGAAGGACTCGGCGGCGCTTGGGAGGCGACCGAGCGCCTACTCAGCGAGGGCGGCATGCAGTGGGCGTACTCCGAGCTGTTTCAATGCTACGAGCCCGCGCACGTCGCGGGCTACCTCGACCACGCGATCCGCCAGAGCGTACGCGCGGGCACGCTCGTGCATTACAGCGAGACGCACGACAACGAGCGCCTGGCCAAGCGCGGCATCGTCTGGTCTTTGATGCGCAATCGCCTGTGCGCGCTCGCCAGCCACTCCGGCGCGTTCGGCTTTACGTCAGGGGTCGAGTGGCTGTGCACGACCAAGATCGACGTGCACGAGGCGCACTCGCTCGCCTGGGGCGCGGAGGTGCACATCGTCGACGAGCTCAAGCAGCTGAACCAGCTCTTGTGCGAGCATCCGTGCTTCTTCGACGGCGCGCGCGTCACGCGCATCAGCGATCCCGAAGCGCCGGTGTTGGCGCTCGAGCGCGTCTCGCAAGACGAGCGCGACCGCTGCCTGGTGCTGGTCAATCTCGACCCCGATCGCGCGCAGGACCTGTCGTTGGCGCGCGCGCACTGGGAGCAGCTCGGACGCGCGCCCTGCGATCTGCTCGCTCAGGCGCTCCCTGCGAACGCCGCCGAGCCCGGCGGCGCGCAGATCAAGCTGCGGCTGGCGGCCGGGCAGGCGTTTTGCCTCGCGCCGAGCAAGGCGCCCCACGGCCTGGCCGGCGCGGTCTATCGGATCCGCCGCGCGCAGGCCGCTTGGGCCTATACGCAGCTCGGCGCGGTGATCGCGCACGAGTCGCTCGGGCCGGCCGACTTCGCGCGTTTGGCCGAGCACGTGGCCGCCGATCCGGCGGGCTTCCTCGCCTCGATCGGCGATCTCGAGCGCGAGCTCGCGCGCACCGATCTGCTCGCCGCGCTGCTCGCCGCCAAGGTCGAGGCGCGCTATCCGCGCGTGGTCATCTTTCGCCCCGAGCACGCGCGCCGCATCACTTTGGTGCCGCCCGATCACTGGCTGCTCGTGCACGACGACTTGCCCTTCGAGGTGGTGCTCGCGCGCGGAGACGGCGATCCCTGGGATGGGGTCGCGCTCGTCGCGTCGGGGGCGCCATCCGTCGCAGGCCCAGACGAGCGTTCGGGCCTCGGCAACGGCCGTCTGGTGCGGCGCTCGATCGGCGTGGACCGCGGCCACGTCGCCGCCATCCCGCCGCACGCGGGGCACAGCGAGCGCGAGCTCACGTTGCGCCTCAACCGCTTCAACGAGGAGGGCACGTTGATCGAGGCGCGTTTGCGCCTCTTGGCCGCGCGCCCCACCTATCGACCCGCGGCCGAGCGCGGGCTCGCGCTGCTGGTGAACGGGCGCGGCGGCATGGCCCGTCTGCACGCCGACCTGGGCGCGGTCGTAAGTAAGTATGATTGTCTGCTCGGCGCGAACCTCCACCGCGAGGTGCCCTGCGATCGCCATATTTTCCTCAAGCGCGTGCGCGTCTGGGTCGACGCGGACGGCTTCAACACGCCGCTCGATCAACAAAACCTGGTGCAGCTCGAGTCGGGCCCTCCGGCGATCTGGACCTTCGCCTGCAACGCCGGCGACGGCCGGCGTGTGGGCGTGCGCCTGACCGTCGACATGTTGCGCGATCGCAACATCGTAGTCATGCGCTTCGAGCGCGTGCCCACGCAGTCGCTCGACCTCGCGCCCGAAGAGCGCGCGCGGCTGATCGCGCGTTTCGACGTCGAAGATCG
This sequence comes from uncultured Polyangiales bacterium, assembly GCA_964651185.1. GTDB lineage: Bacteria > Myxococcota_A > Polyangia > Polyangiales > DASUME01 > DASUME01. Next base: position 262 of record CAZYWR010000257.1, on the reverse strand, counting down.
CAACTTCCATGGCGAGACGCACGCCGACGACGCGCTCGTGGCCCGCTTCGAGCGCGCGGCACGTGCCTTGGAAGGGCGCGCCGGGTTTCAGTTCGCGCCCGCGCCCGATCGCGAGCTCACCGTCGCGAGCGATCGCGGCCGCTACTTCCCCGAGCCGCAATGGACGCGCGGCATCTTTCACGCCGCCGAAGCGGAGCGCGGCCTCGGCAGCTACGGCGACGCGTTCAGTCCAGGTTGGTTCGAGCTGCCGCTCGCGCCGGGC
>CAZYWR010000256.1:0-4779 GCA_964651185.1 uncultured Polyangiales bacterium | reverse complement strand
CGCGGGCCTCGCGGGGCGGCGTACTCATGGGCGAGGTCGGGAGCGCGGCGAGCGCACGTTCACGTTCGGACTCGGCCCGTTCCTCCTCGGCCTGTTCCTCCTCGGCCCAGCGCGCCAGCTTTTCACGCTGCTGGGCACGCCGCCGGATGAACGCGACGACCGCGAGCAAGGCGATGCCGCCCCACAAGGCCGTGCCCGTCAAGACCAGCGGGAGCACGCGAAAGCGCTCGCTCAGGCCATGGCGCCACTCGCGGTCGAGATACTCGAGATCTGTGCGATACGTGGCGAGCACGGCCTGCTCGAACGGTGTGCCGCCCGCGACCCGCGCCAGCAGGCGCGGCAAGCGGCCGCGGTCCGTTGGGTTCTGCAGCATGTGGCGCACCAGATCGGCGCTCTGCGCGTAGGCCAAGTTCACGGCTTGCGGCCGATCCGGGAAGCTGTGGGAGACCAGCTCGAGCGGGAGGATGCTGCCCGTGACCGCCGCCTCCCAAAGCGTGCGTACGCGCGCCAGGCGGTGTTCGCCTGCCTGGTCGGCCGCGAGCCCCTCGACGAACCAGAGCGGCAGCGCGCGCCCTTCGACCGCGCGATAGAGCGCGATGTGGGACAGCTCGTGTGTCAGGATCGCATCCAAATCGGGAGCCAGCCAGCTCTCTGGGCTGACCACACTGAGAATGATGAGTCCGAGCGCCGGATAGGCGACGCCCACCGCGTAAGCCGGCGGCGGGTTCCCGCGCGGTGCAAGCAGCTTCATCTCTGCCGGGCTTTGCGCGATGCGCACCGTCATCTCGCTCGACACGTCGCGGCCGAGCTCCGTCACCACCTTGCGCCAGCTCGCGCCGAGCTTGCCCTGCAGCGCGCGCTCGAGCTCGACGTCACGCTTCGGGTACGCCCAGAGGACGCTACCGATCCGCTCCTGCACAAAGCCCTTGGGCAAGCGCGGGAGCTCGCTACGGGTCACCGTCGAGACGACGTCGGCGGGCGTTCGCTCGCGCGCGTCTGGCCGGCCTAGGGGCGCTTCCTCGGCCCGCGTCGAGGCCGCCGTCAAGAGTGCGAGCGAGAGCGCGAGAGCAAGCCAACAAGTGCGGACGACTCCGCGTATTCGTTGCATGGGATCGGCGCACCACGGGGTCATTGGACTGCTACCGCGACGAGAAGAGCTGCCATGGCTACCCTACCACCGCGCTACCGCTCTGTGTTCGCGCGCGTGCAGCGGGAGTCTCGACGCACCGTGTCGAGCGGTGTACGTTCTCGCGCCACATGCTTTCGATCCGTTCGGTAGCCAACGCCGGGCACGCGGTCGGTTGGACGGTCCTCCTGTGCAGTGTCGCGGTTCCCATCTACACCGTCACGCGCGATCGTCCGACCTTCCAAAAGTTTCAGCGCTTCTGGGCAGAGGGGTTGGCGCAAGCGTGGGGGATGGAGGTCGAGGCGTTCGGTCTCGAACAGCTCGACGCGACGCAGACCTACGTGTTCATGGCCAATCACCTCTCGCACGCGGACATCGTGGCGATGTTCGTGGCGTTGCCGCGCAACGTCGGCTTCCTCGCCAAGCGCGAGCTGCGTAAGGTGCCGTTCTTGGCGCAGGCGATGGTGGCGGGCGGGCATGTGTTCGTCGATCGCCAGGACAACGCGCAGGCGCGCACGACGATGGCGCAAGCGGCCCGAGACGTGGCGGCGGGGGCGTCATTGGTGGTGTTCCCAGAGGGGACGCGCGGGCGCAGCGAAGCCGTTCAGCCGTTCAAGCGCGGCGGCTTTCACCTTGCACGCCAGGCTGGCGTCGCAGTGGTGCCCGTCGGCATCCGCGGCACGCGTCAGATCATCGGGCGCGAGGACTTCGTCGTGCATCCCGGCAAGGTCGAGGTCCACGTGGGGAAGCCGATCCGGGCGACGCAGTTCGATAACGTCGGGCCGTTCGCCGACTACACGCGCAAGCGCGTGGCCGAGCTCGCCGCCATGCCGCTCTTGCCGGTCAACGGCATCAGCACCCACGGCGCGAACGGGCTCAGCGGCGTCTAGCTCGGGGCGTCAGACAGATCGAACGGAGAGGGCTGCGTTCGACCGAGCTCGATCTCCATCAAAGTGAGCCCGTGGGCCGGGGCCGTATGGCCGGCCTGACTGCGTATCGCGTTCGCTCCGAGCAGGCTCGGCACGCGCGCGAGCGGAATGCGACCGCGACCCAGGTCGACCAAGGTGCCGGCGAGGATGCGCACCATGTTCTTCATGAACGCGCTGCCGCGCACCTCGATCGTTAACAAGCGCGCGTCGCCGGCGAAGCCCTCCTGGATCTCGATCGCGTGCAGCGTGCGCACGGTGTTTTCGCGTAGGTCGTCGGCGGCGCGAAAGGCGCGATAATCGTGCGTCCCAATCATGGCGCGTGCCGCGGCTCGCATGTTTTCGAGATCGAGTGTGCCGCACTTCGCCAGATGGTAAGCGCGCAGGCGCAGCAAGGGGTCTTGGGCTTCTCCGAGCTGCAGCAGGTAGCGATAGGTTTTGGCGACGGCTTCGAAGCGCGGCTGGTAGCCGGCCGGGCAAGCGGCTGCGCGCTGCACGCGGATCTCGGGCGGGAGCGCGCGGTTGAGCCCGCGCATGAAGCCGAGCGGCGGAATCGCGCGCGCGCTGTCAAAGGCGACGACCTGTCCGAGCGCGTGCACGCCCGCGTCGGTGCGGCTGGCGGCGCGCACGCGCGTGGGATGGCCAGTCATGCTCGCGACTGCGCGCTCGAGCTCGCCCTGGACGGTGCGCGCGTGGGGCTGCCGCTGGTAACCGGCAAAATCGCTGCCGTCGTAGGCGACGATGAGGCAGATGCCGTGAAGGAGCGCGTCAGAACTGGAAGCCAAGGCCGACGGAGAAGGTGCGATCGCCGGTGCCCTTGGTCACCGAGTCGTAATACTCGAACAGGAGCAAGATGTGGTTGATCCCGAAGTCCTCGTCGAGCTGGCGCGCACCGCCGCGATCCAGGAAATCGAGCTGCAGCGCGGCCTGGAGCGCCCAGCGTAGGCCTTGATTGAAGCCATCGCCGTCTTTCTGGCTGCCCGTCACCGCTTTCCAGCGCACCGCCTCGTAGCCGAGCTTGCCCGCGAAGGTGAGCGGCACGACCGTGTAGCGCGCCAGGCTGTCCACGCGCAGCACGGCGAGCGCGCTCAGCGGGTACACGGTGAACGTGGTCTTCTCTCCGGAGTCGCCCGAGCCATCGGCGAGCTTCGCGTGGGCATCGTAGTTCGCCCAACCCCAGCCTGCGGCCGCGTTCAGCTGGCCGACGTAAGGGATGTGCAGCACCGTGATGTCGAGCTCGAGGTTGAGCATCCAGCCGCGGTCGTTGTGAAACACGCTCTGGAAGGTTTTCCGCGGGCTCGGCTGGTAAGGCCCGACCTTGACCTCGAAGGTAAACCACATCGGTGAGTCGATGATGATCGGCTCGTGGTAGTCCTCTTCGAAGGTGTCGGGCTCGCGCGCCCGCGCCTGCGACACCACGAACGACAAGAAAAGCGGGAGCAGCCCAAGGAAGCGCGCAGGTCGCATCACGCGCTCCTCCGGCGCCGCCACAGCGCGGCGATGGCCAGCGCGAGGCCGGCGGCCGCGAGCGCGCTACCCCGACGCCCCACGCGCAAGCCACATGACTCCAGACCGCAGTCCCCGCCTGCCTCCTGACACGCGTCGAGATAGCTGATGGTCTTCACGCGTTGTACGCAGACCGGTGTAGACAGTTTGCTCTCGTTCCCGGCGGCATCGATGGAAGTGACGGCGACAGCCACGCTTGCTCCGATTGGAATGTCTGCGAGATCCGTGATGGACGCGGACTTGCCAGCGACCTTACTCGATATCTTCAAGGAAGGCGTCTTCGCCGGCGGCGGCGTGCCGCAGCCGAGCAAGAGACCGCTTCCACACGTGAGAGTGGTGCTGGCGCAAGCGGTCGTGCTACCCGCATCTGTCCCAGCGTCCGACGCGGCGTCCGTCTCGCTGTCCGCGCCTCCATCGATGCCCGCGTCCATTCCAGCGCCGGCTCCCGCGTCCTCGTCGGTGTTCGTCGCGGCGTCCTCGCCGTCCGTCGCGCCGCCGGCATCGTCGACCGTCGCGCTCCCACCGTAGTCGAAGTAGGCGCGATAGCGGCTGTACGTGTTGGAGGTCGAGGGCCGATCGTAGGTCACGCCGATCTCGCTTTCGGCGTTGATGGCCTTCAAGTTCGTCGGCGCGTCGGGCAGGATTGTGTACGGCGTAAACGTGGCGATGAGCGTCGTCACTGTGCCGAGCGATTTGGCTGCCGAGGCCGTAACGGCCGTCGTCGCGGTGTCGAGCGGACTGATGTAGACGTGATACTTAGGATTCCCGCGGACTTCGTCGCACTGATACTGATCATTGTCGGTGGTATCCGTCGGCGGATCTCCGTCGAACAATCTTCGACCGTCGACGCTCAATGTCGGTTTAAGCGAGCTCGACGTGTCGCGCGCCAAAAACTTGCAGACGGTCTCGGCACTGCTGGTGTTCTGGTGGGTTCGGTTCGCCGGCACCGTGCAGTCCTTGCCTTCGCCCACGGCGAGCCACGCCTCCACTACGGGCGATGCAATGGAATAGAGCGTGGGCGTGAAGGTAAACGTGACGCTGCCGTCGCAGTCCGCGGAGGTCGCATAGACGATCGGATTAGGGGCGACCACGACGCCGTTGCGCTTTACTTGCAGGCCGCTCGGGATCGCGGTTTGCGCCGCAGCGATCGACGTCCACGCGGCGAGGACGAGCGCGCCCGCGAGCGTGGCGCCGATCCGGCACACAGAAGCTCTCATGATG
>CAZYWR010000255.1:0-2625 GCA_964651185.1 uncultured Polyangiales bacterium | reverse complement strand
GAACGTGCGGGGATAATCGGCCGCCGCGAGCGGCACGAGCAGCAGGTCCGCGCGCAGCTGCTCTTCGGCTTCGGCGCCGAGCTGGCGGAACCAGGTGCCCATGTCGTGCGTCACCAGCACGGCGCGCGTAGGCAGGCTGCGCCGCCCGAAGTCGTCGAGCAGGTCGGGCGCATCGAAGCGCGCGAGGCCGCGCGCCGGCGCCGCGATCACCAGCGCCACGAGCGCCGCAGCACACAGCGCGAGCGCGGCACTCGAACCCGCGCGTTCGAAGCGCTGCCCCGCGCGCTGGAGCGCGATGCCGAGCGCGCACGCGCCGAGCGCGACGACGGCCAGCGCGCACGGCATGAGCGTGCCCCAGGCGTCGTTCGTGAGCTTCGGCTCCAGCGCGAAGGCCACGCTGGCGAGCGGGACGAACAGCGCGATCAGCCAGAGCGTGGCGAAGCGGCGCTGGCTCGGCGCGCGCGCCCCGAGCACGAAGCCGAGCGCCGCCAGCGCATACCACGCGAGCGCGAGTCCGGGCTGTGCGCCGCCCAACCCTTCGCTGAGCCGCGCCAGCGCGGGTGCGGCGGGCAGCTCGCTCGGGCCCCACCAGGGATCGGCGCTCAGCACCCAGAGCGTGCGCACCAGCCGGCTCGGCTCGCCGATGTCGATGAAGGGCAGGCGCGCGCCCCGGATCGGCACGTACACCCACGCGGAGAAGCCCAGAATGGGCGCGGCCACGTGGCCCATCAGGCCGAGAAAGCCGCGGCGGGCGAACACCCGCCCGAGCGTCGGCGCGGCCACCGAGAGCATGAGCAGGCCGAGCACATAGTGGTTGGCAAAGCTCAGGCCCTGCACGAAGGCGGCGAAGTAGAGCGTGCGCCGATCATCGGTGGGCTGGCTGAGCTCGAAACGCGCGAGCGCTTCGATCACCACCATGGACAACGCGAACTGCACCGCGAACACGTTGGGCCGCGTGGCCTGCGCGAAGAACAGGGGCGTCTGCGCGACGAACCAAGTCGCGGCGAGGGACACCAGCGCGGCCGGGCGCCGATGGCGTACCCCGACGCCGAGCAAGGTGAAAAACAGCGCGCGCGCGAACAGCGCCAAGGTGATCGCCGCGCACACCGCGCTCGCGGCCGCCACGCGAAACGAGAGCGGTCCGACCGGCAAGAGCGCCGCGAACGCCGACACCAGGCTGGTGATGGGCGCGCCGGGCGGATGGGGCACGCCCAGCGAGCGCGCGGCGGCCACGAACGTCCCCTCCTCGTACAAGCCGCCGTACGCCGACGCGCTCGCGATGTAGTAGGCGAGCGGAACGCCGCCGGCGCAGTGGGCGAGCCAGCGCGGGGGCGGGTCCAAGCGCGCATTTCCGCGCGCGCGCGACGGTGACTCCACGCGCGCGCTTCCGCGCGGCGAAGCGGGAGGGCGGACGGGTGCGAGCGAAGCGAGAGAGCCGGACACCGGGGCAAGCTTACAGAAGCCTGAGCAGGCGCGCCGTTGACGTCGAAGAGACGATGTTTACGTTGCCTTTGGCTCGGCACTTGCAGCGAAAACCTGCTCGAATAGAGCGGAGACTAGCGGTCCTGGTCCGCACGGGGCGGATGAAGGGGCTTTCTCGTGGGGCGCGCGAGGCATCGAGCACCCAAAAAAAGGGGGAGAGAAGCAATTATGCGGCTCGATCGACTCACCAATAGTACGCGTGAAGCGCTGGTGGCGGCCCAGCAGGAAGCCCAACGCGAAGGAAACCCGGAGCTCACGCCCGAGCACTTTCTGAATGCGCTGCTCTCGGTGCAGCCGGGCGTGGCTGCGCCGATCTTGCAGAAGGCAGGCGTCGATCCACGCGCCGTGAAAGCGGCGCTGGCGCGTAGCTTGGGGAAGCTGCCGAAGGTCCAAGGCGGCGCCGAAGCGAGCCTCTCGCGACGGCTCAATCGCCTGCTGACGGAGGCCTGGACACAGACCGAGCGCCTCAAGGACGAGTACACATCCGCGGAGCACGTGCTGCTGGCGGCCGCCGAGACCGACGACGAGGTGGGGCGCGTCCTGCGCGCCGAAGGGCTCACCAAGCAAAAGCTCGAGCAGGCCATCAAGGAGGTGCGCGGCAGCCAGCGCGTGACCGACGCCGATCCGGAAGGCAAGTACCAGGCGCTCGAGAAGTACACGCGCGACATCACCAAGGCCGCGCGCGAGGGCAAGATCGACCCGGTGATCGGGCGCGACGAAGAGATCCGGCGCGTGATGCAGGTGCTCTCGCGCCGCACGAAGAACAACCCCGTGCTGATCGGCGAGCCCGGCGTGGGCAAGACCGCCATCGTCGAGGGGCTCGGCCGGCGCATCGCCAGCGGCGACGTGCCGGAGAGCTTGCGCGACCGGCGCCTCTTGGCGCTCGACCTCGCGGCCATGGTGGCCGGCAGCAAGTTCCGCGGCGAGTTCGAGGAGCGGCTCAAGGCCGTGCTCAAGGAGATCGAGTCGGCGGAGGGCGGCATCATCCTGTTCATCGACGAGCTCCACACCCTGGTGGGCGCCGGCGCCGCCGAGGGCTCGATGGACGCGAGCAACATGCTCAAGCCCGCCCTGGCGCGCGGCGAGCTGCGCTGCATCGGCGCCACCACGCTCGACGAGTACCGCAAGCACATCGAGAAGGAC
>CAZYWR010000254.1:0-4665 GCA_964651185.1 uncultured Polyangiales bacterium | reverse complement strand
CAACGAGTTCATCGGCAACTCTTCACGCGGCAGTCTCAAGTTCTTCGAAGGCGCGTTCAATATCTCGTCGAATCTGACGGATCGACTGCGCGTGGGGTTGCAGGTCGTTGCGCGCAGCGTCGGTACGCTCAGCGAGGACACGCCCAGAATCGACTGGGCGTTGGCCGATTACCGCGCGACGCCATGGCTCGGCTTACGCGCGGGCGTGATCAAGATGCCGCTCGGCCTCTACAACGAGTACATCGCGATCGACGCGGCGCGCACCGCGGTGCTGCTGCCGCAGGCCGTGTATCCGCTGCGCAATCGCGACGCGCTCTTCTCGCACACCGGCTTCGCCGTCTATGGCAATCCGTCGCTCGGCCGAGCCGGAGCGCTCGATTATCAGGCCTGGATCGGGACCCTGACGATCCCGCGCAGCGCGCTCGAACTCAGCGGCGCGACGCTCGACTCGACGGATACGAAGTACGTGACCGGCGGCCAGCTGTTCTGGCGTACGCCGCTCGAAGGCCTGCGCGTGGGGGCGACCTACGTTCGCGCCTCCATCGACTTTCATCTGACGCTCGACGCCGGGACAGTCAGTCAGCTGACCTCCGCAGGATTGGTCCCGTCCGGTTATCTCGGACAGCTGTTGGTCTCGCAGCGCCCGACGAGCTGGTGGGTCGCCTCTGCCGAGTACCTCTACGAGGACTGGCTGTTCGCGTTCGAATACGTGCGCGGCTACAAGCACCAGCAGACGTCGCTGCCGGCGCTGATACCGACCTTCGACGAGAACAAGGAGGCGTTCTATGGCATGGCGACCTACCGGTTCTCGCCGCACTTCGAGATCGGCAGCTATTACTCGGTCAACTACGCCGACGTGAACGACCGGCGCGGTCACGGCATGCAGTTCAAGAAGCCGTCCCAGGCGTTCCAACGCGACCTGGCCGCGACCTTGCGCGTCGACGTCAACGAATACTGGCTATGGAAGATCGAGGGCCATTTCATCGACGGCACCTCGGAGCTGCAAGCCAGCGCCAACCCGAACCCGACCCGCTACTGGGGCCTGTTTCTGCTCAGGACGACGGTGACCTTCTAGTGACGCGCTCGAGAACAACGTGCTGTGCGCTCTCGCTCGTGCTGTTCTGGCTCGGGCTGGCGGCGCCGTTGCACGCGAGCAGCCTCGAGTTCAAGGTCATCGTGCACCCCGATAACCCGGTGACCGCGATCGATCGCAGCTTTTTGCGCGATGCCTTCCTGAAGACGGCAGTGACTTGGCCTCATGGGCCGGCCATTCGGCCTATCGACTTGCCCGCGAGCGTACCTGCGCGCGAGAGCTTCACGCGCGAGGTGCTCAAGAAGACGCCCGCCCAGCTCAGGAGTTATTGGAGTCAGCACATCTTCTCGGGGACCGGGGTACCGCCGCCGGAGGCCGACTCCACGGCCGCGGTGATCGCTTATGTGCTCGCCAATCCCGGCGCCGTGGCCTATCTGCCGGTGCACGTCGATCCGGACGGTGCGAAAGTGATCGCGCTGCGTTAGGCCTCGGGCGTGTCGAAGCCGCGCGCCGGGTCGCGCGGGCGAGCTGGAGGGCCATCGTGAGAGTGCTGGCAGCGACCACCAACCCGCACAAGATTCGTGAGCTGCGCGAGCTGCTGGGGCCGCTCGGGATCGCGGTCGTGGGGCTGGATGAGGTGGCGTGCGGGCTGCCGGAGCCCGTCGAAGACGCCGACACGTTCGAAGGGAACGCGCGCATCAAAGCCGTCGCCTACGCGCGCGCTCTCGCTGGGGAGGCGGGCGAACCTGAGTTCTTGTGCCTGGGCGAGGACAGCGGGCTCGAGGTCGACGCGCTCGGCGGCGCGCCAGGTGTGCACTCCGCGCGCTACGCCGGAGTCGAAGGCACGCGTGCCGAGCGCGATCGAGCCAACAACGAAAAGCTCCTGCGCGCGCTGGCCGGCACGCGCGACCGGCGCGCACGCTTCGTGTGCGCGATGTGCTTGGTGGACGCGTGCGGGCAGGTCCTGTTCGAGACGCGCGGTACTTACGAAGGCGTGATCGCCGACGCCGCGCGCGGCGAGAACGGCTTCGGGTACGATCCGCTGCTCTTCCTGCCCGAGCTCGGCAAGACCAGCGCCGAGCTCTCGCCCGCGGAAAAGGGGGCGCGCTCGCACCGCGGCGCCGCTGCGCGCGCGCTCGCCGCCTATCTCGAGAAGCGGGGCGCCGCCTGAGGGCGCACGCGCTCGGGCAGGTCCGCGGGAGACAGGGTGCCGCTTTCGTTCGCGGCGAGGGCGCCGAGCACGACGTTCTTCAGCTCGCGCACGTTGCCGGGCCAGTCGTAGCGTTCGAGGCAGTCGAGGAGCTCCGGATCCAGAGAGATCAGGCTCGCCCCGGAGGCGCGCAGCGCGAGGCGCAAGAAATGCAGCGCCAGAGGCACGATCTCGTCGCACCGCGCGCGCAGCGGCGCCAGCAGAACGCGGGTGACGCTGAGGCGCGCGAGCAGCTCGCGGCTGAATGACCCCTGTGCCGCCATCGCGTCGAGGTCGCGGTGGGTGGCCGCGAGGAAGCGTGCTTTCGGGCGTCCCGAACGCGCGCCCTGCAGATTGCGCAACAAGACCGCTTGGCACCAGAGCGAAAGCTCGCCGACCTCGTCGAGCAGCACGGTGGGTGGCGCCGACGAGGCGCTCTCATTCGGCCCAGAGGCCGGGACAGACGCGGTGCGGTCGCACTCACGGTCGAGCTCCCACAAGAGCTCGGCCAGCAAGCCGTCGGAGAGGGCCGTGCAGTTCACGATGCGAAGCGGATGAGGGGAGCCGCTCTGCTCGTGGAGCAGGCCGGCTACCAGCGTCTTGCCGGTGCCCGTCTCCCCGCACACGAGCACGGGCTGAGGGTCCGGCGCAAGCCTCCCGATCTGCTCGAGCAAGGCGCGCCCACGGCGGCCAGGCGCGAGCAGCTGGCGCTCCGAAATCGCACGCGACCGCGCGTAGGCGCGCACCAGCTCACCGGAAGCGCGCCGTTTGCCGCGAGTCATGCGGCGGTACGTAACACGCAAGCAGGCGAGGGCGTGCCGGGGCTCACCCTGAAGCACGCGCCGGAAGGGGCGTGCTCGCGGCGAACCCGCGGGCGCCGTGGGTGGCGTCAGGCAGGGTCAGGGCTCGCGCATGCCGTCCAGCACGATCGAGAGCAATCCCTGCATCGCGACCGTCGGCGCGATCTTCAGGTCGCCACTGAAGAGGGCGTGCAACATGCGCTCGGTCGCGCCGATCACCGCCAAGGTGCTCACTTGCGGGGGCACGCGCCGCAAGAGCCCGTGGGAGAACGCGAGCTCCGAGAGCCGCAGCGCCGCGGCGGCGACTTCGCGCTCGAGCTCCCGGATCGGCACGCGCGCGTGGACCGCGGGCGCGCGGCTCTCCGGGAGATACAGGCGGGTGATCTCAGGCTCGTGCATCAAGGCCGCCGTGAGCTCGCGTCCGAGCCGCCCGTACGCGCGGCGCACGCGGTCGGGTCCGTCCGCCTCGCGCAGCTTCCGCTCCGCGCGCTCGAACGCGCCCAACACGCGCGTGCGGGCGGGCGCGAAGGCGGCGCGCACGAGGTCCTCTTTGTCATGGAAATAGCGATAAAAGCTGCCCTTGGCGACTTGGGCCTGGCGGGTGATGTCGTCGATGCTGACCCCTTCGATGCCGTGTTCGAGGAAGAGCTGCTGCGCGGCATCGAGCAGGCCTTGGGTGCGCGCGCGGCGGTTCTGGTCGCGCTTGCCGCCGACCGGGCCAGGGCGCTCGCCGGCGCGCGCGGCGCGCGGCGCGTCGGCCCGTTTAGAGCGTGCGCGCATCGCAGAATCCTCGCTGTTTCGCGGCCGCGCGGGTTTCCGCGCCTCGGCTTTGCCTGCGGTCTGTCCCCCACGGTCCCATCTGTCTAGTGCAAAGGGTGACCAAATGGTCGGTTTTGTCTGGACGCGCGCCCCTTTGACCAGTCATAAAATGACTATCCGGTCATTGTTGGGCGCGCGATTCGGCACGTGGCCGGGCATAGGTGCAATCATGCTGGGCGTCCCCCTAGGCCTCCTCTACGCCAACGCAGGTGAGTGGCTAATCCACAAATATGTCCTTCATGGCTGGGGGAAGAAGAAGAAAAGCTTCTTCAGCTTCCACTGGAGCGAACACCATCGCGCCTGCCGCAAGCACGATTTCTTCGACCCCGACTATCAGCGCTCGGTGTTCGGGCGTCACGCACAGGGCAAAGAAGCGCTCGCGATCGCCGCGCTCCTGCTGGTGCACGCGCCGCTTCTACCCATCGCTCCTTGGTTTACGGCCACCGTCTGGTACTCCGGCGTGAACTACTTCTACAAGCACCGCCGCGCCCACCTCGATCCTGAGTGGGCCAAGCGCCACCTGAAGCACCACTACGATCATCACATGGGCCGCGAGCAGGATGCCAACTGGTGCGTCACGCGACCATGGTTCGACCATCTGCTGGGGACGCGCATCGAATACGACTATGACGACCAAGGCCGCCCGATCGCGCGCCCTGAGCGCCAGATCGACCCCGCCCGCCTGGCCGGGACGAGTGCGAACGTGCAAGACGCCGAGGAGAAGAGCGCGGCTTAGCGGTTCGCTGGACTGACGCTGGGGGAGCTGGGGTTGTGTGTCGGCGGGTCCTCCTTCTATGCCGCTGCGGAGGCCTCGCTGCGCGAGG
>CAZYWR010000253.1:0-3235 GCA_964651185.1 uncultured Polyangiales bacterium | reverse complement strand
CCACGCCGCCGACGAGCGCGTATATCGCGCTTCGCTGCGCACGCGCCGCGACCTCGGCGCGCTCGTCTTGCTCGATGCGACGGGCTCCACGCGCGAGCGCGCGGCGAGCGGCGCCAGCGTCTACGAGCGCCAGCTCGCGTTTGCGCTCAACTTGGCGCAGGCGCTCTACGACTCGGGCGATCGCGTGGCTTGCTACGCCTTTCACGGCTGGGGCCGTAAGCTGGTCCGGCTCCCGCGCCTGCTCGCCTTCGGGCAGCGCGCCGACGTCGCGATGCGCCGGCGCGCGAGCTGGGTCGCGCCGGTGGGCTATAGCCGGCTCGGCGCCGCCATACGCCACGGCAGCGCCGTGCTCGCGCGTGAAGCGGGCACACCCTACCGACTGCTCGTGTTGATCTCGGACGGCATCGCGTACGACCACGGCTACGAAGGCGCGTATGCGCGCGCCGATACGCGCCGCGCGCTGCTCGAGGCGCGCGCCCAGGGCACGGCATGCGTGTGCCTGAGCTTGGGCTCGAGCGCGGGCGCCGAGGCGCTCGCGGACGTGTTCGGCAGCGCGCATTACTTGGCCGTGCCGGACTTGAGCGGCGCCGAGCGCAGCGTCCGCACGCTGTTCGAGCGCGCCGTGGGCGAGCTAAGCCGGCGCCGGGCGCGCTGAGCCGCGCATCCTGGATGGCGGGGCACGGTGCGTGGACGGGGCTGCGCGCCGCTTCGCACGCGAGCGGCATGACGGGTCGCGATCAGCGTCGCGATCAGCGTCGATCCGAGCGGCTGAGCGCGGCTTGCGGGGCGTTCGTGGGCGCGGGCGGCTCGAGCAGGGCTTCGCAGCGTTCGGGCCAACCACGGCCCTGCTTGACCGCTTGCTGATACTCCCGGCGCATTTGTTGGAGCGGCTGCAGGGGCCGGTTCTGCGGGGGCCGTTGCGCCGGCTTGCGCGAGGCGCGCCCGGGGCGTTCGAACCAGGACGCGAGCTTGTCGCAGCCGTCGCCGTCCGGCAGCGGGGCCTGGGACTGGCAGTCGGTGTCGGTCGGCGAGCAGGCGAGCCGCACGTGGAAGTGGTCGTCGTGGCCGAACCACGGGCGGATCTTGCGCAACCACCCGCGCGCTCCGGCGCGTCGTGCGCACAGCTCGCGCTTGATCGCGGGGTTCACGAACACGCGGTCCACGCGCGGGTCTTCCGCGCTGAGCTCGAGCACGCGCCGGACGTGCTTCTTCCAGGGTCCGCGGATGGAGCTCGCCTTCGCGTCGAGCACGGATTCGGCCACGAGCTCCTCGCGATCGGAGATCGAGAGCCGCGCCACGCGCGCGCGCGCCGGGTGCCAGAACCAGACGTCGACGTCGAGTCCGGTCTGATGGCTGGCGTGCCCGCTGGCCGCACGGCCGCCTCGAGGCTGGCTGAGGTCGCCCACGAGGAGCACGCCGAGTCCCTGCGACCGCACGCGCTTGCCGAGCGTGCGTATGAAATCGATCAGCAAAGGGTGGCCGAAATAACGGCGCCGGCTCGGCCGCATGACCTGATAGCCCGGACCGTCCAGCGGGAGCGCTTTGGCGCCTTGCAGGCAGCCGGACGAGTAGTCGCCGATCGAACGGGCCGGACCGCGCGCCGGCTCGCGGTAGTGCGGCCACGGGTTTTCTTCCGGCGCTCCTAGCACCAGCGACGCGCTCGCGAGCACGAACGCAAACGCGGTGCACTCCTTCCACATGTCCGGATTATGCATGAAATGGCCGACGAGGCGCGCCGAACGCAGCGCAACGCGAGCGCGGCTGCAAAAGCCTCAGTCCTCCTGGACGCGGACGCGCCTGGCTTTGGCCTGTGCGCGTTGTCTCTTTTCATCGAGGCGGCGCGCCTTTTGCGCTTTGCTCGGCCGGGTGGCGACGCGCCGCTTGGGGCGTGCGAGCGCTTTCTTCACGAGCTCGCCGAGCTTCTCCCGCGCGCTCTCCAGGTTGCGGGGCTGCTCGCGATACGTCTGGCTGACTACGAACACGCGCCCGTCGCGGTCGACGTTGCGGCCGGCGAGCGCGATGATGCGCAGGCGCAAGCCTTCGTCGATCCACGGCACACGCGTGAGGTCGAGCGACAGCTGCACCTTACTTTCGGTGCGGTTCACGTGCTGCCCGCCAGGACCCGAGGAGCGCGCTGTTTTGACCTCGAGCGCTGCGGCCGGAATGATGCGTGTCCGCTGGATCGTGATCGATTCCGTCATCGCGCGTGGGTGCTGAAGAATACGCGCCAATTGAAACGAGCTCACAAAAAGCGGCAAAGCGTGTCCCAAACTGCCAAATCGCCGCGAATGAGTGCACCCATGCGCGACCCGCGGCGCTAGGGTTCTGGCGCGCGACTTGGCAAGGAGGCCCTGTGAGGCGCTGGCATTTGAGTTTGAGCTTTTCCTCGGCGCTGCTGGCTTGCGCCTGCGGCGGCCCGCGGATCGTGCATGAAACGATCGTACGCCGCCCGCGCCCGACCGCCGCCGCTCCACTCGCTCAGACTGCCTCCGCGCGTCCGACACTTCACGAAGCCGAGACGCCGAGTGCGCGCGCCGAGCGACAAGAGAAGCACGTGGCCGTGCAGGGCATCGAAGGCACGCTCTCGAACTTCGACGTGCGCGTCACCATGGAACATCACAGCAAGGAATTCGCGCGCTGCCACGAGACGCGCGCGCGCCGCGTGCCCCACGTCGCGGGCAACATCGAGTTCAAGATCCACGTGCTCACGAGCGGCGAAGTTTCGGACGTGCGCGTGCACGCCTCCGATCTCGGCGATCGTCCGCTCGAGCGCTGCCTGAGCGAAGTCATCCAGAACGCGAAGTTCCCGGAACCCCACGGCGGGGAGGCCGACGTGGCTTGGAACATGGCGCTGGCGCCGTCGGGCCGCGCGCCCGCCGAGGTGTGGGAGACGGATCGCGTCGAGCGCATCGTGAAGAAGCACAAGAGCGACCTGCTCGCGACGTGCGACGCCCGGCGCGCCGGGCCCTTTCAGGTGACGGCGTACGTCTCGCCGAGCGGCCGCGTACTCGCCGCCGGGGTGGCCGCCGAGCGGTCGAGCTCTGCGGAGCACTTCGACTGCATCGCCGAGGAGCTGCGCTCGTGGCCGATGCCGCGGCCGCGCAAGGGCGTAGCCAAGGTAAGCTTTTCGCTGCGCTCGTGAGCGGCATCGCGAACGCGCGCAGAAGGCTGGAGAACCCCTCCTTTCGGGCACGGTTGACGGGCGCGCGCGAGGGGGGCAGAGTCGGGCGCGGTG
>CAZYWR010000252.1:0-3380 GCA_964651185.1 uncultured Polyangiales bacterium | reverse complement strand
AACCGACGCTCGAGGCGCGCGTCCAGGCGTGGGCCGAAGCGCGAGGGCTAGCGATGAAGGACTTCGCCCAAGCCGCGCGCGTCGCGCTGACCGGGCGCGGCGCGGCGCCCGGGCTGTTCGAGATCATGGTGGTCCTCGGGCCCGCCGCGAGCGCCCGCCGGCTGCGTGCGGGCGCCGAGCGGGCCGCGAGCGCGTAGCTGCGAGCGCCCGCCGCTCGGTACGCGCCGAGGACGCGGCCCCGTCGACGTCCTGCGCCTTGCGCAAAGCAGCAGACTTGCCCCGCTTCGTGACCTTCGACACGCTTGGGGAGCATGGCGCAGCTCTCCAACTCGGATCGCCTGTTCGTCGAACACCGCCGCACGCGCAAGCACATCGGCCTGTACGTGTTTCCCGCGGTGCTCGTCGTGTTGGTGCTGATCTGGGGGGCGTTGTTCGTATGGTGGCCCTTGGCCGTCAATCCGAAGGCCGTCCTCGGGGCCGCTGAGACGCGCGAGATCGATTGCGGTACGGGCGCCTTGAGCACCTACGCCGTGAGCGCGACGGTGCTCGTCAACGTGGTGTTCATCCTGCTCCTCGTCATCTTCGTGCTCGGCATCGCCTGGGCGCGCAGCGAACGGCGCTACCTGCGGCTGGTAGAAAAATTCGCCGAAGAGCAGGCGCTCGCGCCGGTGCGACAATGAATTACATCTGAGTGAGAAGGATTGCAGGGGACTCTGCTACCGATGGTCAGCATGGAAGTCGCCGTGATTGCGCTCTACCTCGCCGTGCTCACGATCTCTGGCATCTACGGCTTTCATCGCGCCCAGCTGGTCTTCCTGTTCTGGCGCTACCGCAACCGCCTCCAGACCGCCCCGAAGGAGTGGGCGGAGTTGCCCGCCGTGACGGTGCAGCTGCCGATGTACAACGAGCTCTATGTCGCTGAGCGGCTGCTCGAGAGCGTGGCGCAGCTCGATTACCCGCGCGACAAGCTCGAGCTGCAGGTGCTCGACGACTCCACCGACGAGACCGTGGAGATCGTCGCCCGCAAAGTCAGCGAGCTGCGCGAGCGCGGCTTCGACATCTGCCACGTGCATCGCCAGGATCGGGTCGGCTTCAAGGCGGGTGCCCTCGAGCATGGCATGAAGAGCGCCAAGGGCGACTTCCTCTTGGTGTTCGACGCCGACTTCGTGCCCGAGCCCGGCATCATCCGTGGGCTGATCGGCTACTTCACCAACCCCAAGGTCGGCATGGTGCAGGCGCGCTGGGCGCACCTGAACCGGGACTACTCGATGCTCACGCGCGCCCAGGCGATGATGCTCGACGGCCATTTCGTGATCGACCACATCGCGCGCAACCGCTCGGGCCGTTTCTTCAACTTCAACGGCACGGCCGGCATCTGGCGCAAGACGGCCATCATGGACGCGGGCGGCTGGCAGCACGACACGATCGCTGAGGATCTCGACCTCTCGTTCCGGGCGCAGATCCGCGGCTGGAAGTTCGTCTACGTGCCGGACGCTGTCGCTCCGGCCGAGGTGCCCTGCGAGATGAACAGCTTCAAGGGCCAGCAGGTCCGCTGGGCCAAGGGCTCGGCGCAGACCACCAAGAAGCTCCTGCCCATGGTGCTCAAGGCGCGGCTCCCGCTGCGCGTGAAGCTCGAGGCGATCTTCCACCTGACCAACAACTTCGCCTACCTCTTCTTGGTGGCGCTCGCCTGCCTGCAGCTGCCGAACATGCTGGTACGGCACAAGCTCGACAACCCGCAGCTCCTGCTGCTCGACGTGCCGCTGTTTGCGGCGACCAGCGGGTCGATCATCCTCTACTACCTGAGCACGCATCACTACCTTTACCGCAACGTCTGGGACGCCGCGAAGCGGCTGCCGCTGATGATGGCGCTCGGGATCGGGCTGAGCATCAACAACGCCCACGCGGTGCTCGAGGGCCTGTTCACGCGCGACGCGGAGTTCGTGCGCACGGCCAAGCACGGCATCACCGATCGCCGACAAGATTGGAAGAAGCGCAAGTACAAGGCCAGCAAGAACGTGGCGACCGTGATCGAGGTCCTGTTCGGCCTCTACTTCGTGTTCACGATCGCGATGGCCGCATACACGGGCGCGTGGAGCAGCATCCCCTTCCTGGTCCTGTTCATGGTGGGCTTCCTCTACGTGGGTCTCCTATCGCTCTATCAAGCGCGCTGAGGGCTCGGCCTGCTTGCGCCGCGCCAGCGAAAGACGGATAGGGTAGAGAAAAGGACCCCGATGGCGTTCGCTCGGCGAGCGCCTACCTACGCTGTGGAGGAGCTCTTTGAAGGCCAGCATCAAGCACGATCTCACGCCCGAACAATTGCGCCTGGCCGTTCGCAAGTTCGCGGAGGTCTACGTCCGGCGGTTCAGCGAGTACCAAGCCACGGCCGAGTGGCTCAACGACGACCAGGTGGAAGTGCGCTTCCGGGTCAAGGGCGTGCGGCTGGCCGGCCGGCTCGACCTGCAGCCGAAGCAGCTCGGCCTCGAGATGAACGTGCCGCTGCCTTTTCATCTCTTCAAGACGCGCGCGATGCGCGCCATCGAGGAAGAGGTGACGCCGTGGCTCGAAAAGGCCAAACGGGGCGAGCTCGGCTAAGAGCACGCAGTGGCGAAGGGCCGCGGCGCGCGCGCCCCTTCGCCCCACGCTCCGCGTGTCGCGCACACAGACAGCGACCCAGCGGGGTGGAAGGCGCTCTCGGCGGTGCGGGCGCGATCAGTAGTCGTCGTCCGCGTCGCCCATGCCCGTGTCGGGCTCCGGTTCGGGCTCGGGGCTCGGCGAGAATTCGGGGGTCTCCGGAGCCGGCGCGGCCTTGGCGCGGCGACCGGCCTTCTTCCTCCCTCCGGCCTTCTTCTTTCCGCCGGCGGCCTTCTTTGCCACCGCTTTTCGGCCGCCCTTCTTGGCGGCTTTCTTGGCGGGGGCCTTCTTCTTGGCGGGACCCTTCTTTGCGGCCTTTTTTGCGCCCTTTTTGGCAGGCGCCTTCTTGGCGGCACCCCTCTTGATAGCGCCCTTCTTCTTCGCAGCTTTCTTCTTCGCGGCCATGTTCTCCTCCGGCAGCCAACGCCTCGGCCCCTGGGTGTTTCGCGGCATGCGCTCGGCGAGCCGTTTTTCGCGCAACGAGGCGAGCTGAGACGCGCAAGTAATGTCGAATGCACTTGATCGATCTGTCAACCAAGTAGCGTAAGACGAATGCCCCGCGACCTCCGATATGAAGCTCTGGTCAGCGCGCGGACGCGCGAAGAGGCGATCGAGATCGCCGCTGAAGCGCTGCCCGCGGGCGCTCGGATTACGCGCGTGGATGCGCAAGATGTGGCCGCGCGCGAGGGCGCCGACAGCTGGCTCGTCACGCTCTGGTTCGCCGGCAGCGGCGGCGATGATCCAGG
>CAZYWR010000251.1:0-2197 GCA_964651185.1 uncultured Polyangiales bacterium | reverse complement strand
CAGTTGCGCACCACGTCGGCGCGCTGCTGCGACAGGGCCTGGGCCTGGGCCGCGTCGCCGGTGTCATCGAGGTGACCTTGCACTTCGACGTGTGCGAGCTCGGGATGTTGCTGCAAGAGATCGGCGACCTCTGCGAGCACGCTCAAGCTCTCGGCCTTCAGCAACGCGCTGTCCGGTTCGAACTGCACTGGATGCCGCAGCGTGATGCGCTTGCCCGCGAGCCGCACCGACGGCTCTGCGGGCCGCGGATAGAGCACGACCGTCGCGGGGCTCTCGTGCTTACGCTCGACCGACAGCGCTGCCCCGCCTGCGAAGTAGCCGTCGGCGCGTACCTCCAACACATAGCGGCCTTCGTTGAGCTTGGGCGTAGCGAAGCTGCCGTCTGGACCGGTCGTGGCGAACGACTCGGCCGGCCCGACCAGATGCACCTGGGCGTGCGCGATCGGCTGCCCCGCCGCATCGCTGACGTGTCCGGAGACGCTTCCGTAGTAAGCGCTCGGCGCGAGCTCGCAGCGAGCGGCTACGTCGTCCCCGCTCGTGGGTACGACCGCCACGCACAAGGCTTCGCGATAACCCTCGGCGCGGATGCGCATGCCCTGCGCGCCGGGTGCGAGCTCGGGGCTACGAAAGGCGCCTTCCGTATCGGTGGCCACGTCGGAGAGGCTGGTGCCTTCGAAGTGCACGAGCGCCCCGCCGATCGGCGCGCCGCTCTGGCTCTCCACCACTTGTCCGACGACGTGGCCGCGCAGCGTTCCGCTCGGCACTTCGACCCGCAACACGCGCGGCGCTGCCGCAGGTCGCGCGTCGTACGCGTACGAGGCGGCGAGCTGGACGAGATAGCGCGGCAGGGGCGCGAACTCCCGCACGAAGGTGCGCGCGCCGCTGGTCGCCACGTCGACCGCCATCGTCAGGCCGAGCCCCGGCAGATAGGGCTGCACGCGTACGCCCATGGTCAACGTCGACGGGCGTGCGGCGAAGCCTTTGCGCGCCAGGCAGCTGTCGCGATCGTTGGCCAGCTGGGTGTTCACGCAATCGTAGCCCTGCCGGTTCACGGGCAGGGCGAAGCCCCACTCGAGCAGCGGGTTCACGTGCACGCGCGCATGCGGCAAGAGCGGCACCTCCGCGCCGAAGCTCATGCCGAAGCGATCCACCCGGTTCACTTGCAACGCAAAGCGTTCGCTCGGAGTCACCAGGTTGCGATACTCGTCTTGGCGCGGGGCGGGGTTGTTGAGCGACGCATAGCGGGCGTTCTCGACGTCGCGCACGAGCTTGCCCGAGTTGTCGAACAGGTAGCGCATGTTGACGCGCGCGATGAGCGGCAGCGCGCGGGGTAGGGCGCGCAGATCGAAGGTGCTGCTCCCGCGCAGCCCGACGCTCGTCGCCGCGCCGTCCACGCCGATCGCGCCCACCCCGTTGAACAGCGCGACCTCGACGTCGCCACCGACCGTCAGCCAGGGCAGCACGCGCGCATAGCTCTTGGCGAAGAGGTGCGCGTCGCCGATCACCTGGATGAGCTGGGGGTCGGTCGCGCGGTTTTGGGTCGAGGAGGCGGCGAGCTGCGCAGCGAGCTCGAGGTGCTCGATCGGCGTGACGTTGAGGTTCAGCGCCGAACCGATGTAGCGGTGGTGATCTTGCGCCTGGATGAAGCCGTCTTTGTGGAAAAAGGCGGCTTGGATCGCGACGCGGAACGTGCCTGGCACCGCCGAACGAGCATCGACCACGTGCACCCCGCCGAGCGGACCTTCGATGGTCGGGTGCACGAAGGCCTGGAGCGCACGCGGCTCAGGGTCGGTCGAAGCGCCCGCCTCCGCTTCCGGCGGTGATGCGGGCGCGGGCGCCTCGCTTGGGGCCGCAGGCAGACTCGGGTCCGGCGGCGCTCCGAACTCGTCGGCGTGCGCGCGTCCGAAGCTGGTAGTCGAATAGACGGCCAGAGCGATGATCAGGCGTGCGCGCATCCATGCGTCCGAGCGAAGGAAAATTCGAAGCCGGTCGACAGCTTGCCTCATACCCACAAGCTGGCGAAAGATCCACGTTCATGCGGGCGGGGCCGCGCCTCTCAGGCGGGCGCCCGCTCTCGAGGCGCGCGCCGTGAATGTCCGTCCGCTGCCCGCGTCTCAAGCCGTCGACGAGGTATCCCGTGCGCTCCCGCCTTATCATCTCGCTCGCGCGCGCCGGCGCGCGCTTTGAGGTCTTTTCG
>CAZYWR010000250.1:0-16217 GCA_964651185.1 uncultured Polyangiales bacterium | reverse complement strand
GAATCGACGTCTGGTCGGTGAGCGTGTGGTCGACGTAGTTCTTTTTCGCGAACGGGGAGATCACGAGCAGCGGTATGCGCGTGCCGTAGCCGCAACGCCCGAGGGCGGGCTTGCCGTCGACCCCGAGCAAGGGCGTGCTCGGCGCAGGGCCGGTCTGCTGCGCACCGGCATTGCAGAGCCCGGCGCCGTTGAGCGCGTCCGCGACGCCGGTCGAAGGATTCACGATGGGCGGCGCCTGATGGTCGTACCATCCGTCGGAGTCGTCGTAGGCGATCACGATCGCGGTGCTGGCCCAGAACGGGCTCTTCTGCACCGCGTCCACGACCTGCGTGACGAACGCCTGCTCGTCGATCGGGTTCGAGTACCCGGCGTGGCCGTCCTGGTAGGCGGGGGCCTTCAGATAGCTCACGGCCGGGAAATTGCCCGCCTGGAGCGCGTCGAAGAAGTCGTGCGAGTCGTACTGATGGTTCGCTGGGTCCGGCGTCTTCCCGTCCTCTTGCAGACTGTGGCCGATCGCCGCGAGACTGCTCGGTCGCAGGTGCTCCGGGTTCGCCGTCGACGGGTAATACTGGAAGGGCTGGTGATGCGGGATGTAGTCGGTGGAGTTGTACGCCGCGTTGGCGACGGTCTGATCCGTTTCGCGGGCACAGCCGGTCGTACCGTTCGGGTTCGTGATGCTCAGATCGAAGCCGCCTTCGAACCAACCCCAGGTGATGTCCTTGTCGTTGAGCATGTCGCCGATATTCCGGCCCCGAAACGTGTTCTGGTCGGACGCCGTGGCGCACACGTCTCCCAGAGGATCGGTGTCGCCGATCAGCGTGTAGCCGCCGTTGCCATCGGGCGTGACGTGGCTCGCCGACATCGTCGCGGGATCTTTGTTCGTCTTGTCGATGCCGGTGGTCTGCCCCGCGATCAGGTTGAGCGCGCCCGGCGTGGAAGGACCGAAGGTCGTCGTCCAGGAATTGTCGTTCAGGGCGTAATGCTGGGCGTAGTTCCAGAATGCGCTCACCGTATTCCCGTCGAAATAGGCCATCACCAGGCCCTTGGTCAGCGCGGCCGCCGGTGAGTCCGGAGGCGGGCCGGCCGTTCCCGTGTACTTCGGGAACAAGTCCATCGCGCCGCCGTTCGAGGCCTGCTGCTCGGGCTTGTAGTTGTGACCCATGTCCTGCGTGGCTGCCTGCGCGGGGCTCAGCCGAAATGGATTGGCTGCATCGGCGCCATTCTGAGTGTTGAGGAAGTTGGGGTTCGCGCGCAGCAGATCGACGCCGGTCACCGGCGCGAAGCCGCGTGTGGGATCGAGGGGCGTGACCAGGTTGTTGACCTTGGGGGTGTGTGGCGCGGCGCGAAAGGGCGTTTCACCGCTCTTGTTCTCGGCCTGCGGATAGGTGGCAAAGTAGTGATCGAACGAGATGTTCTCGCCGAAGATGACGACCAGGTGCTTGATGGGCGTGGTCGTGGCGAAATGTCCCGCCGGGTCGTCCTGGTGACCGTGATCGCCGCCGTGTCCGCCGTGCCCGCCGTGGCCCGCCAGCCAGGGAAAGGGGCTACAACCATCCGGCGGCGCTGCACCGCTCGCCAGTGCGAGCGCCCCGATGAGCGGCAGCCATGTGCGTTTCGAGCTGGGATGGGTCATCGCGTACCTCTTTGTTTCGCTGAATCCCTCCCTCTTACTGGAGAAAAATGACGGCGAATCGTCCTCGTTCGTGACGAATGAGTGTCAAGGCGCCGGGCGCGCCGGGACGACTTTCGAGCGCGTCCGCGCGCGCCGCGAAGCTGCAACATCGATTGCGCTCGGTCCTCGGGCATCAGCGATTCGCGTCGATGGCCAATTCCGATACCCTTTCGAAGATGGCCGATGAGGTGCTGGAGCGGGTCGGAGAGGGGGCCGACGCTCGCGGGCAGCCGCGCGCGAACGTGCTGCGCTTTGCGGGCGCGTTGCTGGCCGTGGCGCTCATGGCCGCCGCCTTTGCCATCGCGTTCCGCTGGAGCCTCTCGTTCTGCTTCTGGCACGTCGCCCATGCGCGCGACGTCGTCGCTGCCATGCAGCGCGCCCCGACCTGGATGCGCGTCGTGCTGCCCGCGCTCGGAGGGCTGGGCGCAGGCGTGATCAGCGCGATTCTGGCGCGTTCGGCGCGCGGCCACGGCGTGGGCGACGTGATGGAGGCGGTCGTGTTGGGCCGCATCCGGCTTTCGCTGGGCGCCACGTCGCTGAAGTCGCTCGCATCGTGGTTCGCGATCGTGTCGGGTGGTTCCCTCGGCCGCGAGGGGCCGCTGATTCAGTTCGGCGGGGCCGCGGGCAAGGCCGTCGCCGATCGCCTCGGTCTCGGGTTGCCGGATGCGCGGCGACTCATCGCAGCCGGCACGGCGGCCGGCTTTGCCGCGGCGTACAACACGCCGTTCGCGGCGGCCCTGTTCGTGTTGGAGGTGGTCGCCGGGGTCATGGTGCTCGACACCTTGGTCCCGGTGCTCGTGGCCGCGGCCGTGGCGGCCGAGACCACGCGCTTGGTGGTCGGAACGGGACCCATCTACGGACAGCGCGCGTTCGCCCTGACGACGCCGCTCGAGCTCTTGGCGTTCGCGGGGCTCGGCGCGCTAGGCGCGGTCGCCGCGCAGGGCTTCATGCGCGTGTTGAGTTGGGGCGAGCGGCACTTTCACTCGTCCCGCTTCAAGCTGCCGTGGCGACCCGCGTTGGGCGGTCTGCTCGCGGGCGCGGTGGTCGCGATCGTGCCCGAGGTCGCGGGCAACGGCTACGAGCCGCTCAATGACATCTTGGATGGCCGCATCTCGCTCGGTCTGGTCGCTGCGCTGTCGATCGCGAAGATGGCAGCGACCACCGCGTCGGTGTCGTCAGGCAGCCCCGGCGGGGTGTTCACGCCGACGCTCTTGCTCGGCGGCTGCCTCGGCTTCGTTTACGGGGGCACGCTCGCCACGGCGTTGGGCGTGAGCGTGGGGCCCGCGGCTGGCTATGCGCTGGTCGGCATGGCGGCGACCACCGCCGCGACCACGCACGCGCCGCTCATGGCCGCGGTGATGGCGTTCGAGCTCTCTGGCGACTACGCGGTCGTGCTGCCGCTTACGCTCGCTACGGCGGTCGCCGCCGCGATCTCGCGCAAGCTGCGTCCAGACTCGATCTACACGGCGGAGCTTCGTGGACGTGGCATCCGCTGGGAGCTTACGCTCGAGGGCCGCCGGCTCGAGCCACGTTCGGCCAAAGCGAGCTCGCCGAGCGAGCCACCGCGCTGACCCGCGATCAAAGCGCTCGCAGTTCGTTCACGCCGGAGCACGCCCGCGCGCGGGCGGAGGCTGATCGCCGTGCCCCTGCGCCACATCCTCTGGGCGCTGCACGCGATCGCTCGCGATCAGCATGAACATGACCGGCACCAAAAAGAGAGAAAGAAGGGTCGACGACGTGAGTCCGCCCACCACGGCGAGCGCGAGCGGTCGGTTGGACGCCGTGCCCGCCTCGAGGCCGAGTGCCGTGGGGATCAGGCCGACGATGGTGGCGATGCTGGTCATCGCGATGGGCACGAAGCGCGATCGGGCCGCGGCCACCACGGCTTCGAGCTTGCTCGCGCCCTCGCGGAGGTGAACGTTGGCCTCGTCCACCAGCAGAATGCCGTTCGAGACGGCGATCCCGATCACCATCAGGACGCCCATCAGCGCCGTGATCGAGAAGCCCTGGCCCGCCGCCATCAGCGCGATCGAGATGCCGACGAGCGACACCGGGATGGTGAAGAGCATGATGAAAGGCAAGCGCACGGACTTGAACTGCGAAGCCATGACCATGAACACGACCATCACGGCCAAGCCGAGGGCCAGCCCGAGACCCGAAAACGTGGTGCGCATCAGATCGACTTGACCGACGAAGCTCCAGTTGAGGTCTTTGGTGCGCGGGTCCGCGTGCAGACGTCGCTCCAGCTCATCGGCGGCGCTGCCGATGTCGCGGCCTTCGGTCTGCATATACACGTGGGTCGCTCTTTGCATGTGATTGCGCTCCACGGCGACCGGACCGAGCGCGCGTCGTATGTCGCCGTAGGCTCCGAGCGTGACCGCCGCGGCGCGGGCACCGATGCGCACGGGGATCTCGCGCAATGCGTTGGTCTCGTCGACGAATCTCGGATCGTAATAGGTGACCACGAAATACGATTGTCCGTTCTTGGGATCGATCCAGACGCTCGGCGTGTTGATATTGCCGAGCGTCGCCTCGAGCGTGCTCTGGCCGGCTTCGCGCGCGTCCACGCCGACGATGCCGGCCATCTCGCGATCCAGATCGACGTGCACCTCCGGGTAGTTCATCTGCAGCGACGGATAGAGGTCGCGAATCCCAGCCACGCCGCGCGCGACTTCGGCGACGGCGCGGCCCTGTTCGTCGAGCCGCTGGAGGTCGTCGCCGCGCACCTCGACCACGAGCGGCGCGATATAGCCGTTCGAAAACACGCTCGCCACGAGCCCTCCCGGCCACTGCAGAAAGTCCACGCCCGGGTAGCGGTCGTTGAGAATCTTACGCGCCTTATCGGCGATCTCGCGCTGCGATAGCGGGCGCCGCTCGGGATCAGAGAGCGCGAGGCGGATGAAACCCATGTGCGGTCCCGCGTTCGGACTGGTCATGGCGCTGCGCGCGTTCCCCGGCGTGCCGACGTTCGTGAGCACCAGCGTGACCACGTCGTCGGGGAGCTCGGCGCGGAGCGCGCGTCCCATTTCGTTGATCTTGCGCGAGGCGTCTGCGAGCGAAGTGCCGGGAGCGAAGCGCACGTAGACGCGCTCCATGGACTCGTCGATCTCCGGAAAAAAAGTGCTGGGCAGCTCGCTCGTCCAGTAGACGCTGACCGCCACCAGCGCGATCGCGCCCAGGATGACGGTCCAGCGGAAGGGGATGACGGCGCGCAGCGCGCGCGTATACCGCGCGCCGATGCCATCGATCGCCGCCTCGACTTTCTTGGCGAGCCGACCGTGCTCGGCGCGGCCGAGGAAGTAGCGGCACGCGACCGGCGTGACCGCCATGCTCACGAAGTACGATGCCGTCATCGATACCGCGACCGTCAGCGCGAGCGGTACGAACAGCTTCTTCGCCAACCCTGCCAGCAAGGTGATCGGGAGCAGCACGGCCATCGTGGTGAGCGTCGAGGCGAGCACCGGGAGCGCGACCGCGTTCGTCCCGTCGAGCGCCGCCTGATAGGTGTTCTTCCCCATGCGCTGATGGCGGTGGATCGACTCCAGGACCACGACGGCGTCGTCGATCAAGCGCCCCATCGCGAGCGTCAAGCCGCCCAGCGTGAACGCGTTCAAGGTCTGGTCCGCGGCGTTCAGGGCGATGAGCGCGATGGCGAACGAGAGCGGGATGGCGACCGACACGATGGCCGTGCCGCGCAGGCTCTGCAGGAAGAGTAAGATCACGATCGCGATCAGGACCAGCGCCTGTACGACCTCCTGCTTGAGGCCTTGGTAAGACGTCCGCACGAATACCGACTGATCGAACACCGCACGAACCGTCATGCCCGGCGGGAGGCCTTGGAGCCCTGCGATCGCGGCGTTCACGGCTTCCACGATCTCGAGCGTGTTGCCGCCGGGGATACGCAGCACGTTCAGGTAGATCGCGTCTTGCCCATCGACCGCGACGGCTTGCGTGTCGGGGGCCCCGCCGTCTTCGACCGTCGCGACGTCGCGCAGCAGCACGGGGTGGTCTTGGTGCACCTTCAGCAGCGAGTCGCCGATCGCGCCGACCTTCGCCGCGACGGCGTTGGTGTACACGTTGGCGTTGAAGCGCGGCGTGATCAGCGCGCCCGACGGCAACAGCGCGTTAGCCTGCGAGACCGCGGCGCCCACGTCGGTGGAGGTGACGCCGCGGCTCTGTGCGCGAACCGGGTCCACGATGACGTTGATCTGCCGCTGCCGGCCGCCGTTCGGCGCCGCGCTCGCCACCCCCGGGATGCCCTCGAGGATGGGCTCGATGTCGTTTTGCGCGTAATCGAAGAGCTGCGCGCCCGTGAGTCCGCCTCCCGTCACCACGACCTGCACCACGGGAGCGTTCGAGGGATCGTATTGCAAAACGAAAGGGGGGATCGCCCCGAGCGACTTCGGCACGGCCGCCATCGCAAAGGCCACCTGTTGTTGCACCAGCGTCTGCGCGCCGTTCAGGTCGGTCCCCCACTTGAGCCACACGTAACAGATCGACAGACCGTTTCGCGACGTGGACTCGACGTGGTCGACGCCGGGCGTGGCGCTCACGTATTTCTCGATGCGCCAGCTGATGGTCTTCTCCATGTCTCGCGCCCCGAGGCCGGGCACCTGCGTTCCGACCACCAGCACGGGAGGAGTCAGCTCAGGGAAGGTGTCCACTGGCATGCGCGGCGTCACCACGACGGCGAACACGATGAGCCCGATGCAGATCATCAGGATCGCGATCGGATTGTGCAGCGCGAGTCTGGTCATGGTTCAGCCTTTTCGCCGGATGCCGGGCGCGGCGCGCCAGGACCCGGAGAGCGCTCGAACTTGGCAGTGACCTTATCGCCGTCGTCGACCGCGGCGCGGCCCTCGGTCACCACGTGCGTGCCCGGCGGAAGCTGCGGCTCGAGGAACAAGCTGCCTCCCCGTTCGCCGAGCACCCGCAATGTCTTCACGTGCGCGACGCCATGGGCCGCTACCACGATATGGGCTTTGGCGCCGTCGACGTCCGCAGCCGTGAGGGGCACTTCGATGGCGCGCGCCGGCTGGCCTACTTCGATCTTCAACTCCGCCGTCGTGTGCACCGGCAAAGACCGCTGCTCGTTGGGTAAGTCGATCTCCATGTGAATGGTGCGCGTGGAGGGATCCGCGCTCGGCGAGCGGCGGGCGACGGCTCCGCGGGTCTCGAGCCCGGTCGCGAGCACGCGGATCGAGACGCTCGTGTCTGGCGCGACCGCGTTGAAGTCGCCCTCCGGCACGTCCGCAGTCACGCGTACGGTCGAGCGATCCACCACCGATACGATCGAGCTGCCCGGGCGCACGAAGGTGCCGGGGTCGCTCGTGCGATCGCCGACCTCGCCATCGAACGGCGCGCGCAGCACGCAGTCGCTCACGGCGAGCGAGCTGCCGAGCAGCTGCGCGCGCGTGGCCAGTAAGCGCGCCTCTTCCGCGGCGCTCTCTGCCTGTTGTTGTTCCACTTCATTCGGCGCCGTGAAGCCGCCGTCGAGCAAGTTGCTGATGCGCGCCGCCTGCGCGGCGATGGCGGCTTGACGCGCCTCGAGCGCGCGCGCCTGATGCGCGACCGTGCTGCTCACGGCCGTGGCCTCGCGGCAATCCAAGGTGGCGAGGACGTCGCCGCGGTGCACGGCCGCGCCCGGCCGAACCAGGACAGTGCTCACGTATGCGCTCACGATCTGCGGGCCGATGCGCGCCTCGACCCAAGGTTCGAGCGTGCCGACGTAGCGGTTCAGCGGCCGGTAGCTCGCCGCGTTGGCGCTCACGATGGTCACGGGCTTCGGCTGCGAGGCGAGCGCCACGCGGTTCGTGCGACCGGCAGCCCGCCAGAACAAGAGCTGTCCGAACACCAGCGCTGCGAGTACGCCGCCCGCGATCATCCAGCGGACCCGCGCGCGGCCCCCCCTCGCGGGGGCCGATGGTGCACCTTCATGGGCTGGAGGTTCGAGCGCTTGGGTCGCGGGTCGATCGGACATACCTAGTTCCCTTCAGCGATCACGCGCGCGAGCTGCGCCCTCGTGCGCGCGATCTGGAAGCGGCCCAGCGCGACTCGGATCTCCGTGTCGATGCGCAGCGCCTCCGCGTCGGCGAGCTCGACGGCGCTGGCGAGCCCGGCCTGGTAGCGCGCTTCGGCCTGGGCGTAGTTGGCGCGCGAGGCCTCGAGCGCGCGCAAAAGGCCCGGCAGCGAGCGCTCTGCCACGTCGACGGCGATCCACGCTTCCTCGATCTCCGCGCGCAGCTCGCGGCGCAGCCGCGTCGTCTCCAGCGCCGCCACGTTTTCGCCGCGTTCGGCGGCGCGCTGCTGCGCGGCCGTCGGCGCGTCGTAATAGCGCCAACTCAGCACCAGACCGAGATAGTAGTTCGGGATCCAGGGGAGGAATCCGTCTCCATACGCGGGCTTCGCGCGCCCCTGCGCCGGCGCGCCGCCCGCGGCTCCCATGACCGTTCCCACGAGGTCGAGCTCGGGGCGCAGCTGGGCAGCGAGCGCGTTTGCGTCCGCCTTGCGCGCGCGCCGCTCGGCTTCCGTGGCTTGGAGCGCAGGCGCCTGCTCGCGTCCGGCTCGCAAGGCCTGCTGCAGAGAAGGCAGTGCCGGGATGGGCGCCGGTTCGCCCGCTACGTCCAGGTGCTGCTGCTCGACACCCACGGCGGCCGCGAACACCGCCTGCGCGCGCGTCACACCGCCGAGCGCCTCGATCACGCCGACCTCGAAGCGCGCTACGTCCGCCTCCACGCGCTCGAGTTCGACGCGCGGTCGCAGCCCCTGCGCCACGCGCGCGCGCGTTTCATCGCGGTGCAAGCTCGACCGCCGCAGCGCGTCTTCGGCCGCCACGAGGACGGCCTTCGCGGCCCACGAGGCGTAGTAACTCTCGCGCACGCTCAGCTCGATCGCAAAACGCACGTCGATCTCTCGCGCGCGGGTGGCCTCGGCGCGCGCGTCCGCCGCCGCCGTCTCGGCCGCGGCGCGTCCGAAGTCGAACACGCGCTGCGAAATGCCGAGCCCGACCGCGGTGCTCATGTAGACGTTCCAATGGATGTCACTCGCATCCTGCACGTAGGCCGCCCCCGAGATGCGCGGAAAGCGCGCCGCCCCGCTGCTGCCGAGCCAGTTGCTCGACGAGTTGTTGTTCGTGCTGACGACGGCTTGTGCGCGCGCGCCGAGACTCGGCATCCACGACGCGCGCGGGATCTGCGCTTCGGCCTGTCGTTGGCGGAGCTCGGCTTGGGCCACGTTCAGGCGCGGATTGTGCTCGCGCGCGAAGCGCAGGGCCTCCTCGAGGGTCATCGCCGCGACCGGCTGACCTGGCCGGCCTCCCTGCGCTCGGGCGCGCGCTGCAAGGATGGCTAGAGCGGCGACCGCGCTGATGACGAGTACGAGCGCGTGGCGCGCGAGCGCGGAGTCGCGCCAGGTGCGCGCGAGATGCCGCGTTTCGCTGGGGCAAAACGCGCCGCCGCGCTCGTCACGGATGCGGCCGGGGGGTGCATGGGTTCCGGTGGACGTAGACATTTTTCCCCAATGGTGCAGATCCGCGACTCCGGAACGGCCACGTGGCAGCTCCGCGTACGTTCGTGACGACGGCGCGCGCAAGCGCGGCAGCCCGCTGCTCGAAGAGGAAAAGTGCCATGGAAAGAAGGTGCGGTCCGTAGATGAGCGCGCCCTCGTCCGCGAATCTTGTCATGCGGCGACACCGCGCGCTGGCGAAGTGGCGGCTTTGCCTGCCCCCGCAGCGGGCTCGTCATGGGCTGGGGAAACCCCTCGGCTGTGCCCTCGCCATGAGCCACATCTTTGCTGCCAGCAGTGAGGGCTTTGCCGGAGGATGATTACTCGGCGGGGGCGCCGTCTAGGCCGCTGAACGCGCTGATCGCGCTGCCTGCGTCGCTGCCTTCCTCGCGCGTGCGCGTGCAGGTCGCGGCGTCGTAGTGGAAGCCCGCGAAGTCTTCTGGGAAGATGCGCTGTGTGATGAAGTCTGCGTCGGGCTGAGTCAGCGGCGCGCCCGCGGCGCAGTTGCCCACCAGCATCGCGTCCGATGCCACGATGTGGAGCCGGTCGCCGCGGCGCACGGAGACCTCGTCGCGTGTGTGCACCGGGATCAGTACGCTGGGCGGAACATTCGTCATGGGATCCCAGCTCGGGGCGAGCAGCAAATAGGCGATGTCGCTTCCGCGGATCACGCGCTCCTCGTCGGAGCTCGCGCCGGCTGCGACAGGATCCGGGAATTCCGTGACCCGCCACCATCCCTTGTAGACGACCGTTTGCTCCGCCGCGTCCGTCGGAACCGGGTACATGTTGTCGATCACGGCATAGGTGGCGTCCGGCGTCTCGCAACCGCCGGCGAGCGCAGCGAGTGAGAAGGCGAAGATGGGGCGGGTGCGCTTCATCCGTGTCCTCAATCGAGATAGAAGGTCGCGAGCAGACGCGCCGTGAGGGGATACGCGGGCGTGTAGTCCACGCCCTCGCAACCGGTGAAGGGCACCGTGGTCTGCGCGCTGCGCGTGCGCTGCCCCGCGACGTAGCCGCTGGTGCCGCACATGTTGGCTTGCACCGGCGTGCCGAGCGCCGGATCGGTGCGCAGTCTGCTCACGGTATCGAATTGCGCCGAGCGGAACTTGCCGTTGAGCAGGTTCTCGACGTCGAACGCGACGTCGAACCAGCGATGCCGGTAGCCGAGGTGCAGGTCGACTTGGGTGAAGCCCGTCGCGATGATCGCGCCGTCGTCCGACGCGGGGCGATCGCCGATGCCGTAGAAGCGCAGACCGCCGCGTGCGACGCCCGGTCCGAGGTCATGCCGCGCCGACAGGCCGCCCGACCAGGTCTTCTTCGGCGCCAGCGCCAGTCCATTGCCGTTCTCTTGGTCTCTGCTGAACTGCGAGTGGGTGAACGTGACATCGGCGTCGGCCGCCAGCCAGCTGGTGATCTCGAGCCGGCTCTCCAGCTCCACGCCGTAGCGCAAGGTCGCGGGGCTCACCTCGGTGGTCCCGTCATCGCCGTTCCAGAGCGTCTCGTTGCTCAGCGTCATCCGCCAGAGGGCGCTCGCCAAGTCGAGCCGCTCGAACAAGCGCGCGCGTGCGCCGACCTCTTGGCCCACGGCCTTGGTCAGCGGCGTCACCGAGGGCGTGGTGAACACGCCACGCACGTCGTTGGAGTGAAAGCCGTTGCCGTAGTTGACGTAGAGGTCGAGCTGCGCATTCTGGCGATCGAGCGGGGTCAGCACCAAGTTGGCCTTCGGTCGGAATTGATGCTGCGAGCCGGTTCCGCTCTGCGGGTTCGTGGGATCGTCCGTCTGCAGCAGGTTGTCGACCGCGAAGAAGATCACGTCGGAGCGGCCTCCGAAGTTCAAGCGCAGCCACCTCCAAGGCGTGATCTCCTCGCTGACGTACACGCCCGCCAACGTCTCGTGGACGTCGTTCGAGCGCGTGGCCGAGAGCTGGACGCGCTGTCGCGTGTGCCAGAGCTCCTCGTGGATATCGTCGCTGCGCACGTCGACGCCCATGCTGGTGTCGAAGCGGACGCCGCGCACCTGATGCACGACGCGATACGATGCCTTGCCGCCGTAGAACGTGCGGCGATCGACCTGCTCGATCTCGTCTCCATTTTCGGGGTCGTCGAGGTAGAGCGTGAAGTTCGAGAACAAGTTGAAGCGGTAGGTGCCGACGTAGGCGAGCACGTTGAGCTCGCTGTTCTCGCTCGGCCTGACCTTGTAGGTCGCGAACACCTGATGGCGCCCGGTGCTGCCGCCTTCGTTGGGATCGATCGAGCCAAAGCGCGAGACCAAGCCTTGCTCGACCGCGCGCACCGGGATCTGGCCCGAGCCGTGCCAATTGCCGCCGTAGCTCTCCTCACCGATCGTGATCGACGAAGTCGGTCCGAGCGGGAACGTGACTTTGTTGAACAGCTTGAACTTGTCCCAGCCTTCTGGGTTGTCGAACGGACCATTCTGCCGGCCGATCTCCGCCGCGAACGTCGCCTTCGCGAGCTCCCACTTCGGGCTCGCGACGATCAATCCTCGGTAGGTGCCGGCGCCGTGCCCCGGTGAGCCGCCGCCACCGAAGCCGATCGAGCTGTGCTGGAAGCCGTCGCGCGTGACCAAGTTGACCGAACCCGCGGTCGCGAAATCTCCCTGATTGGCGAAGTAAGGGCCCTTGGTGATCTCCACGCGCTCGACTGTCTCCGGAATGATGAAGTTGGTGTCGGCGAAGCCCTGACCATGCGCGTGGCTCGGCATGTTGATCGGAATGCCGTCGATCGAGAGCGCGAGGTCCGTACCGTGATCGGCGTCGAAGCCGCGCAAGAAGTATTGGTTCGCTTTGCCGCCGCCGGAGTGCTGGACCATCACCAAACCGGGCGTGACGCGCAGGATGTCTTGCACCGAGCCCACGGGTCGCAGCGAGAAGTCTCGATCGCGCACGGAGAATGAAGACGCGGCGCTGATCGGGCGCCGGCCGAGCACCAGCGAGCTCTGTGGGCTGGCCTGCAGCATCGGCGCGCGGTCAGGCGTGGCGCTCGGCGGCGGGGCTGCTGCAGGCGGAGAACCAGGTGGCAAGGTGGCGCCTACCGGCGGAGCCGGGGAAGGGGCAACGGGAGCAAGTGGCGGCAGCGCGAATGGGTAGGTAAGCAGCACCGTCGACGCGATGGCTTCACCATTTCGTCGCGCCGGTTCGAAGGTCCACGCGCGCACCGCCTGGAGCGCGGCTTCGTCGAAGCCATGACCCGCCGGGCGAACCACCCGAACATCGCTGACGTGTCCCGTGATGTCGACAGTAACCTCGAGCGCGACCTCGCCCTCGATGCGCTCGCGCAGCGCCTCGTCCGGATAGGTCGCATCGGGATGATCGCGGAGCACCGGCGCTGTCGTCTGGTCCGGCATCTCCGGCGCATCGGCCGGCGCCGCGCCGGCGGGCTCTTGCGCGCGGACCTCGGTGCAAAGGCCGAGCGCGACCAGGTACGCTCCTGCAACGCTTCGCCCGAGCCAGCTGCGCATCGATCTCCGCCGCTGCGTACGGGCAGCGAAAAGTGCGTCGAGGCGCAGGCAGATAGCACGCATGTCCAAAAGCGTGCTACCGCAAACGCGCCCAAACACGAAAAGTATCGCTTTGTTTCAGCCGCACTTTCGCGTGCGGGTCGCCGTATGCTGCGGAGGTGCGGCCGTGGTTCCAACGCTGACGGGGCGTGTGCTTGCGCTGACGAGCTCTGTGCTCGTCCACGCGGGGGTCGTGTTCTCGCTCGCCGGTCACGTGCCCGATTCCGTCGTGTTACCAGCCGAGGTGCCGGTGGCGGTCGACATCTCGGTGGCCGCCCTCGAGCCGGTCGTGTCGGCCATGGCTGACGACACCAAGCCAGTCGCGGCGCCACGTCGTCTGCCAGCGGCGACGCATACGCATCGCTATCCGGTGGCCAAAGATCACGACACGACGCCGCACGACCCAGCGCTGGTCCACGCGCCGCTCCCTGTCGAGCCGGCCGCCCTCCCGTCGTTCGCGATCGCGGCGCCCGCAGCCGCGCAAACCCGACCGCGCTTCGCGATGACCGCCACCTTGAACCAGCCGACCGCGAGCGCGACCGATGCGTCCGTAAGCGGCGCGGGAGTGCTGGGAGACGGCGAACCGAGCGGCGAAGAGAGCGTCGACGTGCCCGCGCGTCTGTTGGTCGGCAACACGCCCCCCTATCCGCGTGAGACCGCCGAGGCCGGTATCGAAGCCAGCGTGCGGCTGGAGATCGTGGTCGACGCGCGCGGACATGTGCGCAGCGCGCGCGTACTCAGCCGCGTGGGCTACGGCCTCGACGAAGCCTCCGTGCGCGCGCTGCGCGCGTTTCGGTTCTCGCCCGCGTCGCTGCGCGGGCGCGCGGTTCCCGTGCGCATGAGATGGACGATGGAGTTTCGCCTGCAGTGATGCGTGGCGACGAAGTCCCGACACGGCAGACGCCGGCGACCATTCGAGCGGGCGACTCGCGCTTCGGGGCTTTCGGTCGCTGAATCGAAGTGTCCGGGCTCAGTCCGGGTCTGACGCTTGCGCAGGGCAGATCGCGAACATGCGCGACCTCATCTCAGCGCGGGCCATAGTCTGTTCACTTTGGGCCAGCGGAGATGAAAACGCGTTGAGCGCACGGGCGTGGTGCCGCGATCGGTCTCGTGCGGGCGCGTGGAGCTAGCAAACAGAACACGCCGCCGTGATGACGCTTGCGGGCGCGGCGACTCGCGTGATACCAGGAGCCGGGTAGGTGGAAGTCCATCGCGGGAGTCAGCAGACAAGGCACTCCCAATACCAGTCCCGCCGAGCTCGCCAAAGGTATGGATCGGCGTGAACTGAAAGAGCGGCGCGTCCGACGATGCACAGGCCCTTGGGGACGATCGACGGCGGGTTCGCGGAGCAGGCGTGCTTTGTCTGGGCTGCCGAGTTCACAGTAGGAGCTTGCTATGCGATTCTTCCTCCGCTCGCATACTCAGGCGATGTTCGTTCTGCCCGTCCTGGCCGCGTGCACGGAGAGCGGCGACGCTCCCGACGTCGTGTCGAACGCCGGCGCACACGGCGGCGATTCGTCCGACGACACGCCCGGCGACTGCAAAGAGGGCTCGCGTCGCGATTGTCGCTGTGACTCCAGTTCCGGTCAGGCCACTTGCGCGGGCGGGTCTTATGGCGCGTGCGAATGCACCGCCGACCACGAAACCATGCAAGACGCAGGTGCCGGCGCGCCGCGCAAACCGCAACCGTACGCGCCGATGTGCAAGCCGGGGTACTACACTGGCGGGTTCACCGGGATGTACAGCCCTGGGCTGGTCGGGCTAGGCATCCTGAATGCCGGAATCGACGTGGACGTGATGGGCGCGGACGATGCAGGAGTCCCGTCGCTCGCGCTTACCCTCGAAGAGTCGAGCTCCGGCGCGGGCGAATTCGTTACATACTCCGTCGAAGGCGGATGCATGTCAGGCCTCGCGGAGGCCGGCGGAACACAGACGCCGTTCGTGGCGCGACTCACCGGGGACCTGGACTGCTCCACGGGGAAGTTCAACGGACAGCTCAACGGTTACTATACGTTCGTGGGCGTACCCGGCTTCGATTTCCAGTTTACCGGCCCGTTCATCGGTCAATTCAGCCCAGCCACCACGGCGCTCGATGGCACGTGGATGATCATGGAGCCGCCGGCGCTGGACGGCGAACCCGCGGGAGGCGGTCAGGGGACGTGGCACGCGACCCTCCAATCTGCGAGCGCGCCAGATGGCGGCGAGGATCCGTGCAAGGACATTCCCGCGGCAGATGCGGCTGATGCCGGCGCCGAGTCCGCGGCGCAGCCTTGACGGAATGTGGCGTGAGAGAGCGGCAGCCCCTCACCGGGGGGAAGGGTCTCGCTCGGGGGAAGGCGCGCCTCTCGAGAGCCGTCGGTAGCTGACGGGCGTCTTCCCGGTCCAGCGCCGGAAAGCACGTATGAAGTTCGGAGCGGTGGAATAGCCGAGCCTTTTGGCGATCGCCGCGACCGAGAGCGAGGACGTCTTCAGGAGTCGAAGCGCGCTCTCCTGGCGTGCTTCCGCGACGAGCTGTGAGAACGAGACGCCTTCCGCTGCGAGCTTACGTTTGAGCGTGCGCGATGAAACGCGCAGCGCCGCCGCCGTGGCAGCCATGGAGGCGGGCACGGCGTCGGTGCGCGAAATCAGCTTGCGGACGTGCTGCGCCAGCCCTTGAGCCTGAGGTAAGGAATCGAGCGCCGTCTGGCACTGCTCGCTCGCGAGCCGCAGCGCTGAGCGGTCTGCGCTCACGATGGGGAGCTCGAGCACCGACGCGTCGAAGATGATGCGGGTCGCCGGCTGGCCGAAACGCGCATCGGGAAGCAGCCGAGCGAAGCGGCGGTAGTAAGGCGGCTCGGGAATCGACAGCTCGGTGGTGCCGCTCAGCCGGGTCCCGGCACACGTACTGCCAATCCGCCAGAGGGTCGTGACCACGGCGAACAGGAAGATATCGTTGGCGCTGCCAAAATCGACGTGCATGTCGAGGGCCAGCGAGGCCAGGCTCCCCTCTGCTTCGAAGCGCAAGTTGAACGCCCCCGTGAGGGCCGGCGCGAATCGAATCGTAAGCTCGATCGCCTCCCTCACCGTCGCCGCGCTCATCGCCGCAAAGCCGAGGAACCCGTAGTTTGTGGCGCGGCTTTCCATCCCCATGTAGAAGCCAAAGCCAGGTTCTCGAGTAAGGAGCCGCGCGCGCTCCATGAGGGCCTGCATCGTCGCGATGGAGATGCGCGCGGCGGGCGCCTCGAGTCGGTCTTTGTCCAGTCCGACCGGGTTCAGCAGGTCTTCCGCGGCGACATTCCAAGGCTCGACCGCTCGGACGATCCTCGCGGCCGGGGCGGCTGGCAAGCTCCACACGTGCTCCATGGGCGCCGTCGTGGAGCGCGCTTCCCAACGCTGACCATCGGGTGCAGCGCGCGAAAGGGGCTCCTCATGGCCCCTCGATAAGCTGGCCATATCCCGACCATAGGCCATGGTGTCGGCATCGTCCATAGCGCTTCAGTCGGGGCGCGAAGCTCGAGTTCTCGAGCTCCGAGTTAGAAGAGAGTG